>NZ_JPGZ01000026.1:0-6545 GCF_003351125.1 Mesotoga sp. Brook.08.YT.4.2.5.2. | reverse complement strand
CTGTTATCCCGTAGAGCCTGCCCTGGAATTTGCTCACTTTGTCATCCCGTGATGCTTCTGCACGGGATCTGGTTTCTCTCCTTGTTCTTCGTAGTCTCGAAAAGGGTTTCTCTCGAAGCGAAGCTTCATCTCAAACTCAAAGTGACTTCTCGCTCAAAGAACCGCTGTGCGCTTAAGAACAAGAACCCGCTGGTCGCTGGAAGTTCCGCTGTACGCTTAAAAGCGGAGAACCCGCTGTACGCTGCTCAAAACAACGTTGTCCGTCAACGGTCCACCGTCCACCGAAGATCCGCTGTGCGCTTAAGAACGAGGACCCGCTGATCGCTGACGAAGACACGTTGGCCGTAAACGGTCCGCCGTCCACCGAAGAGCCGCTGTGCGCTTAAGAGCAGAAAACCCGTTTTACGCTGTAAATAGCCAGAACCCTGGACACGCCTTCAACGCTCTTTTTCATTCTTTGTCAAAGAAGAGAGAACGTCTAACGCAGAATCGTTCCCGCATCTTGGAACCGATTTTTCCTTTCGGAGAACGGTGAACCGATAACGGATAACCGTTCCTGCGACTTGCAACTTGTCCCTTGCAACTGTTTCAAAGACCGAGATCCTGGCCAGGAGAAGTTTCAGGATTACTTGAAGGAGTGTCATCCCTTGAGGCTGGCCTGATGAGCACATCTTCGGTCATCCCGTGATGAATTTGCACGGGATCTCGCCCGGAAGAGCCGCTTTGCGCTTAAGAACGAGGACCCGCTGAGCGCTGTAAAACATGGTTGGCCGTTGACCGTTCAAGATCATGAACCCATTCACCGAAAAGGCCGCTGTACGCTTTAAAGCGGTGAACCCGCTGAACGCTGTTTAGAGCCGTATTTGTTGAAATGAATACTAGATCTTGGAATACATCTGGGATAAAATCCTTGAGAGCATTTAGAATAGTGATTGCTCAATCTTCACCAGACTCCAGAACCGAGAGCCGATTTTTTAGCTCTTGTTCTTGAAACTTGCAACTTGCATCATGGAACTTGCAACTCTCGGTCTTGGAGAACGGACGGCGGACGGAGAACGGACAACGTCTCTTTCGCTCTTTTGCGGACCATCAAAGATAATCACTTAGGTACTGGGATGGGGTCTTGCAGTTAACATTGCCGCGCAGCGCACTTTGCAGACAAAGCTTGTCTCCTGTTATAAGCAAGGCATCACGGGCGCCCGCTAATGAGATAAAATGATTGTCCGGAAGATCTGTGCTGAAACTAATTAACTGGTAGTCATCGACAATCTCTACAATCTCAATATAATACTCTATGAAGTTGAAAAGACTCTCTAAATCAACGTTTCTGTACTTTTCCTTTTTTTTAAGTCTTGCTACGAACCTTCTCAACTCTTGTGGGAATATTACTGGTTCGATTACCCCCTGCTCGAGTGCCTTCACGACGACCATGCTGCAAGTCTTAGAGCCGAGTGCTGCTGAAATCACGACGTTTGTATCAACGACGACCTTCATCTTTCATCTCTCTTCTTACCTCGTCAAGAACTTCCAACCCTTCTTCTTCGCTGAGTCCAATCTTTCTGGCTTCTTCTTGGGCCTTTGAAAGATAGTAGTTCATCAAGTCCTCCTTAGAAACCGGTGATATCTTCATCACCGGAACGCCACGCCTAAGAATCAGAAGCTCCTCTTTTCCGTCAACAATCTCACTGAACCTGTTTCGAACGTCCCTAACATTAACCGTCTTCACAATCATCACCTCGATATTATTGTATCACTTATGTGATCCTTTGTGATACACAAGTACACACTAATCATCGATGAAACTAACTTCACCTCGCCATCTTAGCAGGGAGTTTAGGATGAGCGGCCATTCATTCCTATGGAAGTCACTAGTCATGGAATCCAGAAGGTCATTTGAAATAGTCATATTTTGAACTGAAGCTGGATTTGGATTGGCGTTGCGGGTAGAAAGATGCTAATCAATCTCAGATGACGGATCGTGGTTCTCCCGCTTTGGGCGAACAGCCGTTCGCCCCTACAAAAAAACTGTATGATCTTATGACATTGTCATCCCGGTAAGCCTGGGCGATTAGAGCACCCATAAATCCCCCCCATTCTGTTATCCCGTAGAGCCTGCCCTGGAATTTGCTCACTTTGTCATTCCGTGATGCTTCTGCACGGGATCTCGCCCTGAAGATCCGCTGTGTGCTTAAGAACGAGAACCCGCTGATCGCTGGAAGTTCCGCTGCACGCTAAAAAGCGGAGAACCCGCTAAACGCTGGAAGAGCCGCTGTGCGCTTAAGAACGAGAACCCGCTGATGGCTGTGAAATACAGTTGACCGTTGACCGTTCAAGAGGAAAAAAATCTGTTCTTCGTTCCAGAGCGAGGATCTGTTCCTCGTTCTTGGTAAAGATCACATTGTGAGAGGATGCAGATCCTTTCTGAAGCCCACCAGAATGACCGAAAGCAAGAAAAGACCGTCATCCCGTAGAGCCTACCCTCGAATCTCCTCATTCTGTCATCCCGTAGAGCCTACCCTCGAATCTCCTCATTCTGTCATCCCGTAGTGGTTCTGTACGGGATCTGGTCTTGAAAGCGCACTAAAGATCGAGATTCTGGCCAGGTACACGCCAGAATAACGGGATGCTATGTTTTCCACTAACCTGAAGCCTTCATCCCGAGTCAACCGTGTTGATCCCTTGTTTCTCATCCCGGAGAACGGTTCAACTGTGAACCAGCTTCTGTTGCTCTTTCCAACCTCCAACCTGCAATCCCCGACCCCGGGCTTTTTTTCCCTTACAACTTCCATCATGGAACTTGCAACTCTCGATGTTGGAGAACGGTGAACCGATAACGTATAACCGTTCCTGCAACTCGCAACTTGTCACTTGCAACTGTTTCAAAGACCGAGATCCTGGCCAGGAGAAGTTTCAGGATTACTTGAAGGAGTGTCATCCCTTGAGGCTGGCCTGATGAGCACATCTTCGGTCATCCCGTGATGAATTTGCACGGGATCTCGCCCGGAAGAGTCGCTGTGCGCTTAAGAGCAGAAAACCCGTTTTACGCTGTGAATAGCCAAAACCCTGGACACGCCTTCAACGCTCTTTTTAATTCTTTGTCAAAGAAGAGAGAACGGCTAACGCAGAATCGTTCCCGCATCTTGGAACCGATTTTTCTCTCTCGGTGGACGGCGGACCGTTGACGGACAACGTCTCTTTCGCTCTTACGAACCAAGAACAAAGCTCCTAGCTCCGGAACGAGGAACTTGGGCGCAACGCGTCGGAACCGATCTTCCGATACCGCTCTCTGCACGCTCTTATGAAGGAAGAACTGCTCCTGTTCCTAAAATGGAGTCCCTATTTTACTGTCCGTCCTGTATAAGAACGATGCAGGATGACATCCCGACATCTAAATCAGTGATTATGTGTGCTTTTCTTTGAGAAGTCCCTCTTCTTTTCTAACTTTCATCAGAGCTTCGGTGTACGGTTTGTTGTAAACACAGCAACCGACATTCATCTGACGTATAAGAAGCTCGATACAGTTGTCGCATGCAGTGCACCACTTTATTTCGTCTTCTCTACCTTCCATTAGTTTTGCCGGAAGGTAAGGGTCTGCAAAGGACTGTCTGCCCAGAGCTACCATATCTACGTACCCGTCGTTTACGTTCTTATTACCCCAGTACCTGAAGGTATTCTTTTCTCTCTCGACCGCCTGGAAAGAGTTCTTCCCGTCCCGGAAGATAGAGTATGCCGAGCCGATAACAACGGTTTCAGGCTTCAAGTTTTCTTTGAGGACCTTTGAGAAGTAATGATGGAGGTAGGCGTAGTCGGGTATCTTCCTATCTGGCTGTGATAGTGCAAGAGTAATCGACGGGCTTCCTGCAGATTGGAGAATGTAGTGCGCACCCCTCTCTTCAAGACCTTTGCAGAGCGCTATCGATTCGGTCAGATCCATAACTGCAGTGTCAGGCCCGGCGCTTCCGCAGCCTCCTGGAAAGCCTTCCCATACGGAGACTTTTGAACCGATTATGAAATTGGGATCGTTGACCTCTCTGACGACTCTTTCGATTAGTTCAAAGGCAAAGCGGCTTCGGTTTTCCCAGGAACCTCCATACTTCCACTTTCTATCATTGTAAGGGCGTAACAGCTGGGAGCCTAAATAGCCGTGAGAAAGCTTAAGGTCGACGCCATCGGCACCGGCATCGTGACAGATCTTTGCTGCCAGAACGAATTCGTCCAGAATCCGTTCTATGTCTTCCTCGCTCAGCAACTCTCCACCAAAACCGGCAAGCGGCTTCACGCAGACGCGCTTCGAAAAGGCTGGATGGCTTAACTCCCCCGAATGTGTTAGCTGGAAGATAAAGATAGTGTCTTTGTTGATGTTCTTCATTTTTCGAACAAACTTTGTCAGAGCCTCTTTGTTTCTAGGCATGATGCTGAGCTGAGTCTTTCTGCCGCGACTCTCGTAAGTAACTGTTATAGCTTCGAGGTCTATCAGACCGGCCTTGCCCTCGAAGAGTTTCCTGTAACGTTCGTAGGTCTTTTCGGTGGGATTTCCTTCTTCATCTGAATCACAGCATTCCATTGCGTTGATTACCATTCTGTTCTGAGCAACCCGGTTTCCGATCTTAATTGGTGTGAAGAGAACTTCCTTTTCGGACATAAAGCTATTACCTCCCTCGTTATATTTTCCCCGCGTCACAAAGCAAAAAGCAAATCCTCCGGTATCTTATGATAGTATTATTCGGATTACTGGTACAATACTGGTATTACTATATAGTTGTACCAGCATGAGACTGGCAGGTATCACCTGTGTCTATCATGTGATAGGAAACATGACGAATCACCTAAAAAGCTCACTAAATTTGATACTAGGCCATTGCCGTGGGATAATTCGAGTATTGTCTACGAAATAAATGCACCGAAGGAGCGTGTTAAATGCCAGGTCTTTTTTCGGAAAATACCAGTGAAGTGAAGAGACCGTTGACTTCTATACCAGGTATATATCTTTCCAGAGATTCGCTAGAAAAGTCTAGCATACTGAATAGCCGCGAGCTTCTGGTCTTCATTCTGGAGAGCATTCAGGACGGCGTCAGTATTTTGGATGTCGATATGAGAATAAGATACGTTAACAGCTCGATCAAGCACTGGTACTCCAGCAAGCGAGCGATTGTCGGTAGAAAGTGTTTCGAGATATACCACAACCGCAGTAGTCCCTGCGAAAAGTGTCCGGTGCTTCGAACGATGGAGAGCAAGAAGTCCGAAGTCGAGATCGTTCCATATCAGGCTCATTCGGTTAGTGACGGCTGGCAGGAGTTGTTTTCCATTCCGATCTTCAACAAGGACAACGAGCTCATAGCTCTTCTGGAGTACGTGCGAGATATTTCTCTTCAGAGATTTGTCGAGTACAAACTGATAAGCGTTCTTGACAGACTCGACACTATAGAGAAGAGGAACGACCTTCTGACCAGTCTTCTCAGGCGGACCGAAGAGGAAAAGGATGAGCTGGAGAAGACCATCATGGGCAATATGGAACGCTATGTAAAGCCAGCACTGGATTACTTGAAGAGGCACACCGACGAAAAGGATGTCGAGTTTGTAGAGGGTCTGATAAAGGAGATAATGCACCCTGTTACAAAAAAACACTCTTCTATTCTTGATAATCTCACTTCAAGAGAGATACAGATAGCAGAGTTCATAAGAGAAGGAAAGACCAGCAAAGAGATAGCCGAAATTCTCAGTGTAACCAAGAAGACCGTGGACTTCCACAGGGCTAATATCCGAAAGAAACTTCCCATAAAAGACAATAAAGTGAACCTGAGATCGTATCTGCTTTCTCATCAATGATTTCCGATATACTCCAGCTAGACGGAAAGGAGGCGATTCTTCTGAAAGCGATCAGGTTTCCTTTAATACTCTTAATAGTTGTCCTTTCTTCGGTTCTGATTTTTGGTCAGGCTGTCGATACAACTCAACGCCGTTATTGATACAGAAGTCTCGTTCATGAGTGAAGGCGGTTTGATCCGCGGGAATATCTCACTGCCTGTAACAGAACTCCCGGATATACCCTTGAGTTTATCACTTAATCTTCTGAAAACAGCTAAACAAGCGAAAGTATTTTTAGAAACGAAGAATGTTGCCACTACAAACTCTGTATTCAGAGAGTGAGTTCTTCTTGAGGCGTTACCTTGTCGGGTTGTGTTATCTTCATTAATGAAAGAATCTTCGAAGCAAGGGGTAGTGATTTCGCTTTCATGTAGTAACTTTGCTCACCATGGCTGAACTTCATCACTTTGAGTGAGTTTATCGCTCGTTGTATCTCCTGGGTTGAAGTGTGTATTCCTTTCTTTCTCATTCTGAACTCAAGCTCTCTTTGCACCAAGAATGCAAGGAAACAAACAACGAAATGACCCTTTATCCTTCTTGGTGTCCAGTGGAACATCGGTCTCACTTCAAGATTGCTCTTCATTATCCTAAAGGATTCTTCTATCTTCCATAAATCATGATGCTTGGATAGGATCGTTCTTGGATCAACCTTCTTCTCACTTGTCTGGATAGCATAGTAT
>NZ_JPGZ01000065.1:0-5258 GCF_003351125.1 Mesotoga sp. Brook.08.YT.4.2.5.2. | reverse complement strand
TTGTTCGCGGCATCGATCTTCCCAAAAATAAAGTGCCATTTTTCGCATGTCAGTATTGTCACGTTAATTGAATGTAAATAACGGTGTCCCTATTTGTCGAGAAAATGAAGTCCCTATTTTCCACCGTCCGTCTTGGGCGTATCATAGAGGTGACAGGAATGGGGTTAGAGGTTGGAAAGGCAAGAACAAATTGCTTTTCTTACCTCTGGCCTCTTACGTCTCGTCTTTTTTGGGATCTCTTCGCTCTTCCGACCTCTTGCCTCTGACCTCAGGCTCTTCCCACGCCACGCCAAGGACGGGTCCACGTTCCTGGACGAAGGTCGAAGTACGAGAGACGTTTCTTCCCGCTCTTTTAGCTCTTGCCATACCCCTGACCCGGTTCTTACAAATGATGGCTCTTCTGCAATTTGCAGAGCCTAGAAGTCCAAGATGCTATAATATCCGAGAGGTGTTGACGATGGATTACAAGGACTTTATCCATTCAGATTCAAGAATAATGCTAGGCAAGCCAGTGATCAGGGGAACAAGGATAACTGTCGAGCACATACTTTCAGAGCTGACAGCTGGAATGGAAATCTCTGAGATCGTTGAAGCGCATCCTTCACTTGACAAAGAGAAGGTCAGGGCAGCAATCGCTTATGCTCTTGATGTATTGCGCAACGAGGAAGTGTACTCTCTTGCCGAAAAGAAGTGAAACAGTAATTCGATTTGTCTAACGGCTCTGTAGAACACCCTAACTTCCCGTTAAGAACAACTATCTGCCAAATGCGAAACGCTCCAAGATTCCCTTCCGATCAATCACTTGATGTTATACGGAAAAACCAGCCATCTTCCCGTTCTTAATTTGCTCGCTATAAGATTACCTGTATTGATTCTCTTCTTCACTGCGGTTTCAGAGATTCCCAGTTCTTCTGCTACCTGCCTGACGTTAAGGAGTTTAGAACTGTCGTTTGCGATAATGATGCATCTATCCATTGCATCTAGGAGCGCTGAATAGATGAGATCTTCCAGGGATGAGAAGTCGCCGGTCTCGATTAGTGCTACCCTTTCATCAAAGGACTCGTGCGAATTCGAATTGATCATCTTCTCTATCCCGGAATCTGCCATCTCCAGAGCTTCATAGTATTCCATTCTATCTTGTTCCTTCAAACCTTTAATTGAGATATTGCAGTAACCGTTCACGATCAGTATGAAATTCACTAGAAGTCTGCCAACCCTCCCGTTCCCGTCATAAAAAGGATGAATAGACTCGAACAAAGTCTGAATTCTGGCTATGGCACCATAGATCGGGAATTTCTCCAGAGCATAATCGATGTACCGGACAAACATATCCATCCAATCTCTCGGGTCAAAGGGAGGAGTAATTCTTGCATTCATAATTTCAACACCGCCAGTACGGAATTCTCCTGTTGGATAAGGCGACTTTACATTTCTAAACATCTGACTATGGAGTGTTCTGATTACGTGAATGTAATGAGGCTTCACGTAATCATTTCTGTATTGTAGAGCTAGATCGTAGACAAACTGAGCTGCCCTGAAGTAGTTTATGAT
This sequence comes from Mesotoga sp. Brook.08.YT.4.2.5.2., assembly GCF_003351125.1. Classification (NCBI taxonomy): domain Bacteria; kingdom Thermotogati; phylum Thermotogota; class Thermotogae; order Kosmotogales; family Kosmotogaceae; genus Mesotoga; species Mesotoga sp. Brook.08.YT.4.2.5.2. Next base: position 3,707 of record NZ_JPGZ01000065.1, on the reverse strand, counting down.
TTCGCTCTGCACGCTGCTTGAAGAAGCATTTCTCTCTATAACCGCATCAAGGTCTTCTTCAGAACTAAACATGCCTTCTATCGCGACACAATGCCTCGTCTCTTCTCCGAGCATATTAAGTTACTCTTTGTTAGAAATGTCGATCTTTTTCAAGTCCAGAAGATTCTTTCTTTCCTCAAGGAATTTGATTCTCATACAGCCTCCATAGGTTGCGAACGAATCATCCACAAACGCTATAACACCTCATTATACAACAACTACCCCAGGTTGCGTTTTGCGACAAAAACCTCAGTCGCAACCATATTAAACAAGCTGTATTGTTCACGTAACTAGGTGCGAATATAAGAGTGTACAGAATCTTTTAAGAGAGCAACCAAACATTTCGACAGGGATTGCAGAAAAATGAAGTTTTCTAGTATGCTGATCCACACTACTAAAGGGCGAAATTGGGACTGACAAGTTCTTTCATGTCTGTGCCATTTTTCCTCAACTCCGACCTCAGTATCCCATTGAGCCTGCCCTGAAGGTCTGTTTGGGGTCTCCTGTTCAAGACCCCTGCGCTGTTATCCCAAAGTGCTTTTGTACGGGATCTCCATTATGTGGAGTCGCCAGTCTGCTTACGAAAGCCAGTCAACGACCCTCACGAGGCGGATCAGAGGTAAGGGGAATGAAGCTAGAGGTAAGAAAGGCAAGATCTAATTGGTCTTCTTACCTCTGGCCTCTTACGTCTCGTCTTTTTTGGCCTCGGAACTTATCTGACTGTACTGCTCATCGAGTAATCGATTCAGAAAATCCGTTACCGCTGAAGTAAGACCATCTTCTGGCAGTCCCAGATCTGTGTTTACACCGGCGTGATTTTTGTCTATAGCGTGGTATAACCAGACGGGTATTCCGGAGAGCTGTAGTTCCAGAGCAAAGTCTCTGGAGATCTCTTCAGACTTGATACGTCTGCCGGCATATACTATCAGGAACGGAGGTATCGATTTTCCTGAAGAGACATGGTTTATCGGGGACGCGTCATACCACACCTCTTCTTCGCGACCAAAAGCATTGATATACATCAAATCAACTGCGATTCCCTCGTTATAATCTTCAAGACTAGCTCGTATGTCATAACCCGCTCCATCAAGGAGAATAACCCCACTGATTGCTTCAAGACCGACCCCGCATTCCTCAAGGTATCTCTCATCAGTCGAAACGAGTGCGGCAAGGTGCGCTCCGGCAGAATGACCCATAATGAATATTCTATCTGCGTCTCCTCCATAAGAAGGAATATTCTCTTTCACCCACGCAACAGCGGCGGCCACATCTTGAACGTGTACCGGGTGTTTCACTTCTGGTGATAGCCTGTAATTTACGCTCACGAATATCCAGTTATTCGAGATGAAATAGGGAACCTTGTGTAGGGTGACATCCCTGTTTGCCTTATCCCCTCTTCTCCAGCCACCTCCGTGAATCATTATCATTACCGGGAAAGAAGAGGTTTCAATCCCGGATCCTTTCGGTACATAGATGTCCAGGCTGTTCAGCAGACTGTTGTCCTGAGATCTGTATGGAATATCCGAATGCAAAGTGTAATTCTCCGCTGCAAAGCAAAAGCTGCTAACAGCGGCAATTACGATAATCAAGAATGATTTCATGCGGTCACCTCCAGTAAGAATATACTCCTGAAAGCGTGGAAAATTCGTGGAATCTTCCTCGGTCACTGGAAAGAGATCTAATGAACAGAAAGGCAAATGGTATCACAAAGAGCAAGTAAACCATAAGCATTGTCACCCTATCGAAGTTGTCGATATAGACGATAGTGCTCACTACAATAAAGGCCGATAACCTATCTGAACCATTTCTGCCTCTTTGAAAGTTCAGTCACAATTAGAATTGCAATACCCGGTATTACCTCAATCATCGTTATAATACTAAATCCGTGCGACAACACTGAGAACACTATGAATATCAAACCGACACTTCTTCCTTAGATCGAAATCGCCTGTTTTCTGCAAAGTGAAAAACCAGGGAGAAGAAAGCTTTGGCCGTGAAAGGAATCAGAATAAAGGATATATACCCATCGATGCCAATTTCGTAACCCTTTCCTATATAGAACATTGCAAGAACAAACACTATCGCCAGGGCTATATTAGAAGAGAGATTGTCTATAGCTTTTTCTCTTTCATCAAGATTCCTGACCACACCAAAAGCTCTAAGGAGTCGGAAAAGGAACAGACCAAAAGGAACAGACCTGAGAAAAGAAAGACGAACCAGAGGCTTATCGTCTGAATTAAAGTTGTGGCAATTCCTATCAAAATAACATCGAAAATCAAAATAAGGCTCTTTTTGAAGACATCAATCACCTTCTTCTAGAAAGAACAGATCTTCCGTTTTACACTGCAACTCTCTAGCAATTTTCAGGGCAAGCCTAACAGAAGGATTGAACCGTCCCTTTTCTATAGCTATAATCGTCTGCCGCTCACTCCAACAGATTCGGCAAGAGCTTCTTGCGTTATCTCATTTCTCTTGAATCTGAACTCGCGCAGTCGGTTTTTCAAATCGATCACCCGGTAGTGTTGTACATAAGTATTTACATATTGTCAAGTATTATTTACTGTGATACCCGCGATTGAGAAAGAGAACACGATTGAAAGCCGCTGACAATTTGAGTTGAAATGAGCAAAGAAAAGAGCTCGCAAATGTTATCCCAAAGTGCTTCTGCACGGGATCTTGCCCTGAAGATCCGCTGTACGCTGTTCAAAACAACGTTGTCCGTCAAGGGTCCACCGTCCACCGAGAGAGTATATACCGTCAAAGAGAAAAACATTGTTCTTCGTTCCAGAGCAAGGATCTGTTCCTCGTTCTTGGTCAAGGTGAGATCAAAGAGGTGCTTGTGACGGCGTATGCTTCAATTCCAACCTGACTGGTTTCTTCTCTCTCTCTTCTCACGTGAGCGTAGCGAACCTCTCCACAAAGCCCTTTCTCGATTGTCCTTGTTTGCCCGGCGCAGCCGGAACTGGCCTCGCCGAAGGCGAGACTGGCCTTTGCGAAGCAAAGACTGGCCACCGAAGGTGACTGGCTCCTGAAAATCCGCTGTACGCTGCTCAAAACAACGTTGTCCGTCAACGGTCCGCCGTCCACCGAGAGAGTAGACAGCCATCAAAGAGAAAAACATTGTTCTTCGTTCCAGAGCAAGGATCTGTTCCTCGTTCTTGGTAAAGATCACATTGTGAGAAGATGCAGATCCTTTCTGAAGCCCACCAGAATGACCGAAAGCAAGAAAAGACCGTCATCCCGTAGAGCCTACCCTCGAATCTCCTCATTCTGTCATCCCGTAGTGGTTCTGTACGGGATCTGGTCTTGAAAGCGCACTAAAGATCGAGATTCTGACCAGGTACACGCCAGAATGACGGGATGCTATGTTTTCCACTAACCTGAAGTTTTCATCCCGAGTCAACCGTGTTGATCCCTTGTGTCTCATCCCGGAGAACGGTTCAACTGTGAACCAGCTTCTGTTGCTCTTTCCAACCTCCAACCTGCAATCCCCGACCCCGGGCTTTTTTTCCCTTACAACTTCCATCTTGGAACTTGGAACTGATTACCAGAACCTGGACGCGAAGCGTCGGAACGAAGAACCGCTCTTTTGCTCTTGAACTTAATCCCCGCTTGAGCGGGGGGGACCGCTTGCGGTGGGGTGTGTGCACGTCCAGCTAAGGCAAGAA
>NZ_JPGZ01000047.1:0-16130 GCF_003351125.1 Mesotoga sp. Brook.08.YT.4.2.5.2. | reverse complement strand
CCCAAAATGCTCCTGTTTGGGGTCTCCTGTTCAGGGTTCCTGTATGGTGGTCCTGTTCAGGGTCATCCCGGGTGCGATCCGGGATATGTGCTTCGATCTTGTCAAAGGTCTGTTGACTGACAGCGTTGTTTTCGACGACATTCAACCGCAGGCGTTTCATCGCAGTCGGATCTTTCAGCGTTCAGTGGTTCTTCAGGCCGGCGCAGCCGGAACTGGCCTCGTCGAAGGCGAGACTGGCCTGCGTCAGCAGACTGGCGAACCTAATCATCCCACAAAATCCTTCCAAAATGGTAATATATAGTAAGCAAATCAAACAAAGAAGGGCTTTTTGTTGAGAAAGAGAATCGTATTACTGCTGACTTATACATTCATCACCACTATAACAATCTCAATGTACCGCGTTGTCTATAATCTGTATCTGAGAGAAATCGGTTTCTCAAATCAACTCATAGGCAACGTGACTTCTGCCCAGTTATGGGGATCGGCGATCATAGGGCTGCTCACAGCCGTTCTCGCAGATTCTATCGGAAAGAAGAAGATTCTCTTTCTCTCTGCGATTGTCGTTCCCGTATCTGGAATCGCGCTTGCTTTCGTAGTTGATCCGACGTTTATAATCGTTCTATCGTTTATCAAAGGCGGGTTTACAGTTACTGCCTTCACCGTAGTCATGGCGACAATGACAAGCATAACAAAGACGGGAAACAGAGCGAAGGTCTTCGGTCTGAACTTCGGAATCAACATGGCAAGCGGAGTCATCGGTAATTTCATTGGTGGGGCATTTGGAGATCTTTTCAGCCTTAAAACGACTTTGATAATCTCGATGGTCGCCCATTTACCTGCAATAATACCTGTCATAAAGCTTGAGATGACGGAATCGAGATCCAGACTCAAGGAACTATTCAACTTTTCGGGACTTCAGAACGACCAGAGGAAGGTGCTTACATACTACTTCATATCCACAGCAACTGTGGGCTTCGGAGCCGGTCTCTTCATACATTTCGGAAATTTGATATTCAAAGACCTTTTCAACATGTCGGCAACAGGTATAGGTATCGCCCTTTCTATTGCACAATTAGGGACTGCCGCCGGATCGACACTATCCCACAGATTAGGAAGACGCTTCGGCGCCTTGAAGTTCAACCTGACAATGCAGTTGCTTGTAATCCCACTGATGCTCTCTCTAGTAGTCGTCAGAGAGCCGATTCTATTCACGATTCTTTACGCATTCAGATTCGTCTTCATGAACATAACAAACCCGATAATGACTTCGATAATCTTCTCATACGTTCCAGATTCTAAACTATCAACAGTTTCTGGAATCAACGGCTTTCTGAACAATACTGTTCGGGCAGTAGCCGCTATGATCTTCGGGTTAATAGTTGGTACTACTATAAGCGGCTATACCGAATTATTCTTGCTTAGCACTGCCTTCTACGCGGCAAATGCCTTCATCATCTTCCTTTTCTACAGGGATTTCAAGAACGAACCGAGAGTTCTGGAGCTTTATGATTCGAAGAGAACGAGCTGATGTGGGCCAGTCACCTTCGGTGGCCAGTCAGGCTTCGGAGAGGTCAGTTCTCATTGAAACAAGACTCAATGACGCCTTCGGTGGGACGCATTGCACTGAAGAACATCAGTGGACGCAAGGCTGGCGAAGATAACGCCAGGTCGCAATGCTGCCTTCGGCAAGAGGCGATTTTGAAGCCAGTCAGGCTTCGTCGGGCAATGAGCAGCTGAAAGTGTATACAGCCGGTGTCCGCTTAAGAATAAGGGCCCGCTGATTACTGTAAAGAGCCGTCCTTGGTCCTTCGCCTTGGACCAGAACACGTCCTTGGATAACATCATGCGAGAAAGAGCATTGTCGAGAGCTTCGCTGCGAGAGTGTGAGAATTGATAGATGGTCGTCAACGGTCCGCCGTCCTCCAAAATCAACATCGCGCGAGAGAGCAAGAGCATAAAGTAATGGCAATTTCAGCGGGAGGCTTATGAATTCTGGATTCCGGATTCCGGATCAGGTCCGAAATGCCCCTGAACAGGAGATTTTCAGGTGGCTCAGGGATGACTGTCGTATTCACCCCCTAGGGGAATTGGACAAGTAAGTTAGGAATAGTAGACTAAGAAGGGGTGAATATGGAGAGAGTAGAGATGAGGGGAAAGCAAAGAGGCCAAGTAAGGATCTAGGATCTCCTGAAGCCTTTAAGAGCTCTTTAATCCCCTCTCGAGAGGGGTGTCGACGGCTTCATCGTCGACGGGGTGTGTTGAACACATCAAGAATAACCCTCATGTTCAGCATGGCGGAATTAATAGCGTCTCGGATATGGTGAAAAAATGATTTAGTCTACAGCGGCAAAGCACCTTCTTACCGGTCCGCCTTCTTTGAAAAATGAACTTAGATAGTTTCTAGTACACACCGGAATTTTCTCATCATCTCCTGTGAATCCAAGGAAATTGAATCATTATGCACGCAGTGATCCGAAAATTCTCAGTCTTTCTCTTCTCTTCATGCTGTAATGTTTCAAAAAGGTTTGCCGAAAAAAAAAAACAACTTTCAGGTTATCTCTCATCTTTTCCCATATTTCTGCGATAATACCACCAAAATTCTTTCTTATAATTTGTTTGAAAATGATTTGAAGAAAGTGCAGGTGAACATGAACCTCGACATAGAAGCACAGCAAGCGGCAATTAATTACCAGGTACAGCAGAACTGACAGTGGAAAACTTCATGAGCTTTCTCACCCCATCCCTCAAAGCCGGGCCGACAAGGTCCGGCCTTCCTGTTGTCTGTGTTCTTGCTAATGAGAATGTTGCTGGAGGCTTATCTGGGATAATAGATCATGGGATTCAGATAGAAGATCATTCATGATTAGAGATCTGCAGACACCATTTTTGCGAAAGGCTTTTGAGTATTGATGCATGAGAATCTGCCGCGGAGTGAAGAGGAAACTTACAATGAGCAGAATACGGAAAATCAGCAAGATCTTGACTGGGAGAGCCGCCGTTGATGGTGCCGGAGTGAAGCTCGTTTGAGTAGTTGGTCAAAGAGACGTTGAGGATTTCGATCAGTTCTTGCTGCTGGATGCCTTTGATTCGACAAATCCGGAGGACTACATTAAGGGCTTTCCACGGCATCCTCAAAGGGGCATCGAGACCGTGCCTTATCTTGTAAGCGGCATTATAGACCACGGTGATAGTTTGGGCAACAAAGGCAGAATACTCGACGGAGCCTGTCAATGGATGACTGTAGGGTCGGGAATCATTCATCAAGAGATGCCCAAACCCTCGGCACGATTGCTTGGAGGACAGCTCCGGCTTAATCTTTGTGCCAGGGACAAAATGGCAAATCCTCAATATGGAGACATAAAGAGTCAGGATGTTCCTGCTGTAGATGAAGAAGGTTCAATAGTGGGCGTAATTGCGGGACCTCACAAGAACATCACCGGAGCATTCGAAGGAAGATATGTGAAGGCCAAGCATCTAGATGCTGAGGTCAAAGCCGGAAAAGAGTGGTCATTCGAGACCGGTGATGATATGACTCTCTTCATCTATATACTGTTGGGGAGTGGAACATTCGATCCCAGTGAAGAGGAAGCCATTGACAGCAAGCGAGCGGTTCTCTTTGGCGATGGAGATACCTTCTAGGTGAGGGCAGGAAGTGAGGGGACAAGGTTACTGCTGTTTTCAGGGAAACCTCTTAAAGAGCCTGTTGCATAGGGAGGTCCCATAGTCATGAACACCAGGGAAAAACGGGATGTTGCCTTCCGAGAACTGAGCGAGAACTCCTTTGTGAAGCATGGATGAGACCTGCTCGACCATCTATAGAGTAATTATGAAGGCAAGTGTCTGACCTAAATGATTGTTGAACAGGTATCCTGCCCTCCAATAAGCAAGAATTCTGTGCGTTGATGCTGGTCAGTCGTAATGTGAGTTCATAAGGGATTATTGAACGATCACAATGGACTGAACCTAGTAGCGAAACACGTCTCTTCACCGAATTTGCCTCGTGAAAAGCCATCTAACCAAACATTTGGCCATCCATACCTTCCTTCCAGATTGTTACTTAAATCAAGAGAGTACTATTCAATCTGCTAAGTATTCGCTCCGCACATATGTATAATCTGTTCATACGATGGCTTTGGCGCGTGATCGGGCCAATCTCCGAGTAGTACTGGCGGCAAAGCCCGGAATACTCTGGAGGTGCTTTATGAAAGCTTTTTGGCTTGTTAGGACTTCGCTACTGATAATCCTTCTACTTTCGTCAGGGGTGCTTTTTGCCCTGAACTCAGAGACACCTGTTGATAGGTACAAACCTCCCACAGAAGTGTCAGGAACCGTTGCCGAAGATACTGTTTGGACAAGGGATCAAAGTCCATACTTGGTGAGGTCTAGTATCACCGTTTCACCTAATGTGATTCTTACAGTCGAACCGGGGGTGGAGATTCTCATCGTCCAAAATCAGGACTTCATAGTTGACGGAACTCTGAGGGCTGTTGGCAACAAGGAGAACCCGATCATCTTCACCGGAACTGCTCAGGTACCTGGATGGTGGCGATCTATAAACATTCGTAATGAGGGTTCTGCCTTTCTTGAATGGTGCGAAATATCCTTTGCGGGTGCTTCAACAGGAGCAGGAATTCTCAAGGCAGGATCGGGTTCTCTGAGAGTAACTAACTCAATCATCCGAAGAGTCCGGGGCGATGGTCTCAGAATATCTTCGGGGTACTCTTTTTTTGAAAGCCTGAACAACGTATTCATGTATAACACGAATGGAGTCAGGGTCGGGATAAACTCATCCTTCTTTGACCAGACTTCGAATTTCGTTTCAAACGAAGTAGACATCCACCTTGACGGAGGAACTATCGGCGCGAATGTAAGTTGGGGAGCCGGCGGCGATTATTCCATGACGGTTACCGGGGATGTGACGGTGGGTGTCGGGGCTTCTCTTGAGATAGCTCCGGGAACTGTTATCAAGTTCAGGCAAAACAACAGGATTTTGGTCTACGGTGAACTTCAGGCGAGAGGAGAAGAGAGCCGGCAGATCTTTTTCACTGATCTGCGTGACGACTCCGTGGGTGGAGATGCAAACGGTGACGGGAACGAGACTCTACCCGAGAATGGTGGGTGGAGATCGATCAATATTCTGAACGAGGGCTCAGCCGTTCTTGAGTGGTGCACTCTTGCCTACGGGGGAAGATCAGATGGAGCTACTCTTCTAAAGAGCGGCGCTAGTTTTCTAAGAATATCGAATTCAACGATTATTAACAGTGCCGGAGATGGACTAAGAGTAGCTGCCGGGTACTCTCTATTTGAGTCTTCGAACAACTATTTCGGGCACAACTCAGTTGGTCTGCGGCTGGGGATAAACTCATCTTTCTCAGATCTCACTTCGCGATTTGAAGGTAATGATCTAGATATCCACCTTGACGGAGGCACAATAAACACGAATGTTGTATGGGGAGCCAACAGCGATTACTCTATGGTTACCAATGGAGATATAACCATCGCTGCAGGCGCCACATTGGAGCTCAAAGCCGGAACCGTGATTAAGATGAGGCAGAACAACAGGATTCTAGTATACGGTCACCTTGAAGCAAAGGGTAGAGAAGACGCTCCCATAAACTTGACCGACTTTCGAAACGATTTAGTCGGCGGAGATGCCAACGGGGATGGCGATGAGACTTCGCCAGAGATTGGTTGGTGGCGGAGCATAAGTCTTCTGAACGAGGGCAGCGCGAGTTTCCATTACTGTGTCATTGGCTATCTGGGAGCTGTTGATAGAGCCGGAGTAATCAAGAACAGCACCGGAGCCTTTTCAATCCTGCACAGTACCATACATGATGTCGCGGGTGACGGATTGAGAGTTGACAATGCGGCAGGCGGCACCGAAGTGAGATACACGACATTGTCTCACAATTCAGGTTCAGGATTGTATTACAAGACCGACGGAGTAAAGACGGAAGCTTTGAGTATTGTTTCTAATGCCATTGGAATAAGGCTTCTTGCCGGCAGTTCGATTGAGGTGGACGAAGTAACGTATTTTGATGAAAATAGTATCGCCGTACAGATTGATCCAGGTACAGTTTTGGGAGATGTAGTGTGGGCGACTCCAGGATATATATCGATTCTGATGAATGGTAGCGTGACTATTGCTGCCGGAGCGAGCCTCACAGTGAAGCCGGAAACTGTTATAAAGATAGCGCAGAATTCTATGTTTGCTGTCGATGGAAAGCTCATTGCTTTAGGTACCGAGGAATCACCCATCTTTTTCACCGATCTTCGAGACAACACTGTTGGCGGTGAAATACCTGGAGCAGAATCACCACCGGAGGCCGGCTGGTGGAGATCTATAAGTATCCGCAACGACGGTTCTGCTTACTTCGATTGGTGCAGAATCTCCTATGGCGGTAGAACCGATGGTGGAACGATAGTTAAGAGTGGGAGAGGTGCTCTTTCGGTATCGAATTCTGTCATAGCTAATACTTCTGGGGACGGACTCCGTATAGCGGCAGGATACTCTTCATTCGAGCATTTCGACAACCGGTATGTAAGCAATACGAATGGAGTGCGAATAGGTATAGGTTCTTCTTTTGTCGATCAGACAACAACCTTCGAAGGGAATGCGGTCGACATTCACCTCGACGGCGGGACTGTTAACGGAGCAGTAGCCTGGGGATCAAGCAGTGATTATTCTATGATAGTTACGGGAGACGTGAATATCGCAGCGGGGGCTTTACTTAGTATTCATTCCGGTTCTGTCATTAAGTTCAGGCAGAATAACAGAATTATCGTTTACGGAGTTCTAGAAGCGACGGGCAATGAGAATCTGCCTATCTACTTCACCGATCTTAGGGATGACTCAGTTGGCGGAGATGCAAATAGAGACGGCGAGGAGACGGTTCCGGCTTCTGGCTGGTGGAGATCGATCAGTATTTTGACAGATGGGAAAGCAGACTTCGAGATGTGCGTGATCAGATACGCGGGGTATGGAGATAAGGCTGGAGTCTTGAAGAATAGTTCGGGACACGTCGCAATGTCGCATACACTTGTTGAGCACATTGCAGGAGACGGTTTCAGAGTTGACAATGCAGCCGGCGGGGTTATGGTTAGAGAATCTACCTTCTCTCATAACTCGGGAGCAGGAATTAACTACCGGACAGATGGAGTGGTTATCGAGGGATCTTTCTTCGAATCCAACGATATTGGTATAAGGGCCGTAGCGAACAGCTCGCTGTCGATAGATGAGAGGACACACTTTGCCGAAAACAACCGCGATATTCACGTAGATGCGGGAACCATAAGTGGAGAAATAGTCTGGAGAGTTCCTGAGCATACCACCCTGTTCTTGAGCGGAAGCACTTCTATTTCCAGAGACGCAAGACTGGAAATACTGGCCGGCACAGTTGTCAAAGTGGCGCAAAATACTTCTATAACAGTTGATGGCGAACTTATCGCTATAGGAACTGAACAATCGCCTGTTCATATAACCGATCTCAGAGATGATTCTGTAGGCGGAGACACGAATAGAGATGCCGAAGCCACAGCGCCGGATAGAGGCTGGTGGAATTCAGTGAACATAAGGGAGTCAGGAAAGGCCAAACTAGATTGGATTACCATAGGGTACTCCCAGAGCGGGATCATTCGTAGCGGATCAGGATCTTTCACACTAACCAATTCTACTATCCATAATGTCACAGGAGATGCGCTAAAGCTTCTCGCCGGGTATTTAAGTCTTGAACTCTCAAACAATTCATTCATAAGTAACGGGACTGGGGTACGGCTGGCAGTTAATGTCTCTTTCGACGACCGGTTGGCAAGATTCGAAGAAAACGGAACCGATGTATTTGTAGATGGAGGAATGATAACCTCCGACGTAGTATTCGGCCTGAGCAGTGAGTACTCATTCTACGTGTCTGGGGAGTTAACCATTTCTAAGAACGCAATATTGGAAATCAAATCTGGAACAGTTTTGAAGTTTGCTGCCTACAGGGGATTACGGGTTTCCGGTAGCTTAAAGGCCGCAGGGACTGAGTATGCGCCGATCGTTTTCACCGACTGGCGGGATGACTCATTTGGAGGAGATTCTAATCGTGACGGCGATGATTCTCTTCCTGAACCAGGTTGGTGGAGAGGTATCTACATACAGGAAGAAGGGAGCGCAGAGCTTGAGTGGGCTATCGTTATGTATGCCGGTTACGGGGACAAGGCAGGTCTTTTCAAAACAGGCTCTGGATCATTGATCGCCAAAAATGTGTCGGTCTCAAGGACTGCCGGCGATGGTCTTCATCTAAGCAACAGCACTGGATTCATAGAAGTTTTTGAGTCTTCGTTCTCCGGAAATTCAACTGGAGTAGGGATCTCCTCCTTGCAGACCGTTCCTATATCTTTCGCTGACTGTATCTTCGAAGAGAACACCATCTGTGGTGTCAGAAACGATAGTCAGGTCGAGGTAGTTGCTGTAGATTGCTGGTGGGGCGACATTACAGGTCCGCACCATCCTTCTCTCAACTATCGAGGAACGGGGAATTCAGTAAGTGACAATGTGACGTTCTATCCCTGGACAGGAAAAGAAGAGCTTGAATACGAGTTGGATACGGAAGAAACTATAACCGAAGAAGAGGTAATTGGAGAAGTCTTTGCAGCCGAATGGGTAGAGGTTTTCGCCGATGGAATATGCTTTGAGGTTCCGTCGATCTGGTATGACGATTCTCAAAAGTATAGGCGCGAACTGGAGGACGACGAAGATTCGAAGGCCGTCAGCAGATGGTTCGATTCTGAACCCGGCTCGGAGAATGTTTTCTTTGTTATTGCTCGAGTGAGGCCCGAGTTTCTTGAAGATGAAAAAGAGGAGATCAGACTCTCTATGGAGGTTGTTGAAGAATCGGAAAGGCTCATTGCCGGTCAACCCGGCATATGGATAGAACTTACGGCGCCCCAGTGGGACGTTGAGAGAACAATCTACTCACATGTCTATCAGCCCGATGAAGACGGGTACTGTCTATCGATTGGATTTGCGGTTAAGGTGGGTTTTTGGAGCCAGAATGAACCGATTCTTGAGAGAATTGTGGATACATTGAGATACTGTGTGAACTGAACGACGCCACAGTATGTGTTCGCAAAGCAATCAATGCAGGAACGATAGCATTGACCGTGTCTTTCAGTCGATAAGTTTCTTTGACTACTTAGTCGTCGAATGCCGATAAGTCGTCTCTGCCGAATGGATTGTCTTTCACACGATTGAGGTGTCTCAATCTGAAGGCAAAGTAAATTATGCCAATAATCTCCCATACTATGAAGAACAAGAAGAATGAAGCACTGAAATCTGCCCCGACCTGATAAAGAAGAATGAGCAATATCACTATTGAAAACAAGGCCCCGAAAACCGGGATTAGGGTAAACCATTTCTTATTAACTACTGCGGGAGCTCTTTCTTTGAGCCTTGGATCATTCTTCAGTCTGAAGACTGCAAACATCGTTGGGACGATTACTGCTATTCCGCCTATTGAAGCGAAGGCTGCGAATAGGTTTAGGCCGGATTCGCCAACTGAAATCAGCATAATTGAAGAGAGAAGCCAAATAATTGTCAGCAAAGCCCATGGTGTTCCTCTCTTGTTGACCAGTCCGAGTTTTGAGGGGAATACTCGGAGTTTACAAAGTGCGAGCAAAGATCTAGTCCCCCACATGTATGTCGCGTTAATCGTTGTAGCAATTGCGAGTATCGGGCCGCCGAATGCGAAGACGTAGAAAAGAAATCCGCTGAGGTAATTCGAAGCTACGTCGTTAAGAGTGCCATTAGTCATTACATCTTCTCCTACTCCAAACGAGACGATTGCCATCAGGAGATAGCAGACCAAGACAACCGAGAGAGAGAAAATCACCGAAAGCGGGAGATTTCTCCTGGGATTTTCTACTTCTCCGCCAAGCTCTATCACGGCGTTAGAGCCTGCGAATGTGAAAGAGAGTAGTGCCGAAGCGTATATTATCGAACCGATCCCTTTCGAGAAAACGCCTTCGAGGTTGCTCGCTTCGATTCTGCCAATGCCCGGCACAGTGTAAATTGTGATAGCAATAAAAAGTAGAGCTACAGCGAGGATTTCCACTCTCGAAGCCATTTTAAGACCCATAAGGTTGACTACATAGAAGAAGGTGAGAATAATCAGAGCTACGGGCACAAGAGAGATCCCATCCCAGATACCCTTCATATATGATGCCAGCGCAAGCGCGTTCAACGGAAACAGGCCGACAAATGCACCGAAGAGATAGGCCCAGAGACCGAGAAATGCGGCTTTGGGTGAAAAGAGGAAAGCGCCGTACTTGAAAGTTCCGCCTGTCGTGGGAAGTGTCGATCCGAGCAGCATGACATTTATCATAATAATTGCCATGGGAGCAAAGGCAACGACGAATGCAAGTATTGTTCCTACCCCCGCACTCTGAGAAGCGATCGGCATGTAGATGAATATTCCTGCCCCGATTGTCATCCCCACTTCCAGTGCGACCAGATCCCAGAACTTCATAGTCTTCTTCATCTATTCCACCTTTCTGAGTACAAACCAAGAACTTTCGCTCAACTCATGAGTGCCTCTCATGATGCATCTTTTATTATACATTGAGTCTATCCTTTGCTGAAAGGGATCTCAGTTTCGACTCTCTTTAGATCAGGATTTCTTGCCTTCCCGCAGGTTCTGCTACTTTGGTCGTCATATGCTGAGATGATTCCTTATATTGTGTGTAGTATTTAGAGATGCTTCGGGGAGTCGCCATTACAGGTATTGTTGTTATAGAGGTGAATCTTCGTCTGGCAGGAGGATCCGTTGGCACTATATTGCACAAGTTTGTTAGCGAAAAGGACTTTTGCTGTCATGCTTGATAGGGATTATACTTGAGAGAACTTTTTTTCGTTGGTGGTAAAGTTATGTCTAAGACAATTACTGTTTCCATGTGGATATTGATCGCTTTGGCCTCGTGAGCAGTGTCGCGTTAAATTTCCCTCTTTTCCACTCGTTTATCGAAATTACGGCGATTTTGATCGCCAGAGTTTTGGTTTCTATGGCATTCATTTCCAGGGATAAGAACGTACTCGTGCTGAGAATAGGATATCTCTACAGCGTAGTAATGGTCCTGGATGTTCTTCACACAATCTCGTTGCCGGGATGGGTGTCTTTTCTTCCTGGACGGCAAATCAGCCGACACAGTTCTGGATTCTGGGTCGGTTGATAGAGGCTTCCGGTCTGGCGTTGGCGCTGGTTCTGCCTAAGAAATAAAATCTAAATATTGGCTATTTTGCAGGGTTCATTATTGCAGGAGCCCTTGGAAAGACGACGATCTCCCTTGGATACTTTCCTGAATGTTTCATTATGGGAACAGGTCTAACTTCATTCAAGATTTCTATGGAATATGTAGTAATTGGAATCATAATGTTGAGCATCTATCTTCTTTTTAGGAGCGATTCTCCAGACGTTCTCCCGTACAGAAAGTACTACTTTCTGGTTCTTCTTATGACCGCTGCCGGTGAGATAGTTTTTACGACCTATACCGACGTGTACGGTTTTTCTAACATGCTTGGCCATGTTTTCAGAGTGATATCTTATTTCGTTGTCTTGCAGGGGATAGTCTACAGGTCCATTCGCGAGCCGATCGACAGCCTTTACAACAGAATCAGCAAGACCCAGGAAGAGCTTATTGCAATAATGAGCGAGACTACTGAGATAAAGGATCCATACACAGCAGGTCACCAGAAGAGGGTTGCCATACTGGCAGAAGAGATAGCAAGAAAGATGCGCCTTTCACAGGATGACCGAAATGTGCTTTCGTTTGCTTCCAGGCTCCATGACATAGGGAAACTTTCCATTCCGGCAGATATACTTAACAAGCCCGGAAAGCTTAATGAGATTGAATGGGCGTTAATCAAGAATCATCCCTAGGAAGGCTTCAAAATCCTGAAGGATCCATTTCGGTCTGCCAGTTGCAGAAATAGTCAGGCAGCATCACGAGAGAATCGATGGATCCGGTTATCCGAGAGGTCTGAAAAACGAGGAGATAATGCTTGAGGCAAGAATTCTTGCAGCTGCAGATTTTGTCGAGGCCATAGGCTCTCATCGTCCTTACAGACCTGCACTGGGACTTGAGATGGCCCTGGAAGAGATTAAGTCGGGAGTTGGCACGAAGTATGATGAAGAAGTGGTGAGAGCCTGTCTTGAGCTCTTCAGTTCGAGGTTTTTGCCGATCTAGACATCAGATTTCAAACTGCAGAAGCTCTCTTCCATAGAACTGTGGAAGTTATGAACTGCTCGGATAATGAGAATTTCGATCTGGATCACAAAATATCTGTTTTCATGTTGATATTCAGTCTGCTCAGAAGCACTACATCCTTCATGGAACTCTTGCCGCACACAATTCGATTAGGTTTAAGGAACGGAATCAAGATCTAGCTGATTCGAGGCGGTAAGATCTGTCTCGCAAGCCTTTTACAGTTTCGGAAATGAAAGTCCCGCTTGGTTTTTCATTGTAATGAGCTTTTCGATTTGGCAAAGGCGCTCGTGAGAACGAATATCCATAAATATTGGATTCAGCTGCGCAACTTTTCGTTTTTGACATCACGATTATTTATCTCGGTCATATTAGTAACCTCTCTTCGATACTTCACAGCAACTAATCAAATATTAATGAAACGAATATGAACAACTATTGATCCTGGGATTGATCGCAAAGGGATGTAGAAGACGTTGATCATGAGATGGAGGAATAGATGATGAGAAGAATGTCAGTAATGGTATTTCTGATTTTTATTTCGGTTTTTCTGGGGGCAAGGCTAAATGTAGTGAAGTCTCTAGCTCTTGGAGGAAGCGGCAACGACGAGGCAAGCGACGTTAAGATTCTCGAAGATGGATCCGTTGCGATTTCAGGGTACACAGACTCTTCTTCTGGAGGGATTGTTTCTACACACGGTCAGGAAGACTTCCTTATAGTGAAACTTGACAGTGACTTGAATCTTCAGTGGTGGAAAACCTTTGGTGGAAGCAAGAGAGATATTGCTGAGGCAATAGCCCTAACTGCTGACGGGGGATACTTGCTGGCAGGTCTGACGGAATCTGCAGATGGTGATGTGACCAATAACAAAGGTATTGGTGATTTCTGGGTGATCAGGCTTTCGACTGAAGGCGAACTCATCTGGGAGAGAACACTTGGGGGCAGCGGGCAGGATCATGCATACGATGTACTTGAGAAACCTTCAGGCAATATTCTGGTTGCAGGATACACAAGATCTGCTGACGGAGATGTCTCTTGCTATGATTGGGGAGAAGACTTCTGGATAGTAGAACTGGATTGTGAAGGCAATATGGTGTCTCAATGGGTAGTTGGCGCTTACAGATCTGAAGATTGCGCGCAGAGACTTTACCTGGGAGAGGATGGGTCAGTCTATGCAGTCGGCTACTTTGCGTACAGAGACTGTGGAATAAGCTGCAACTACGTGGACAACCAGATGTCGATCTTGAAGATCTCGGCCGCTGGGGAAGTCGAATGGTTTGATCAGTTCGGAGGTCAGTGGTTTGAGGATGGCTTCGATATAGTTGCAGAGAGTGATGGCGGTGCCATAGCCACTGGTTCACAGGACGCCGGGGTATCACTGTTTTCGAATGGACTTGGTGGAAGAGATTTCTGGGTTATTTCGGTCGATGATGAAGGTAATGAGCTGTGGAGCAAGAACTACGGCGGGAGTTTTACAGACGTTGCGCGTTGCATTGTTCTTACAGATGATGGGAACTTGATTGTCGCTGGACAGACAACTTCTAACGACATCGATGTCAAAGAAAATTCCGGCATGAATGATGCTTGGATCATCGAACTGGATTCTCAAGGACGGATAATAGATACTGTATCTTTCGGCGGTTCCAGGGATGATGTCGTCAATTCAGCCTATATTGAAGGGAACAGGATCATATTCGCAGGGTATTCCATGTCCTATCAAGAGGGCAGTGCAGAAAAGAGAGAGAAAGATCTTTGGCTATTTGAAGTAGCTAATTAGCTGTTAGTCATTGAATTTCTGCAGCTGACGCATTACTCCTTCTATTTGCCAAAATGCAGCATATTCGGGAGTTTTCCCGTTTTCTTCAACGGGCTTTCCCTCGAATTTCCACCAACGGGTTTCATATTGAGTAACAAGCTTTCAAAGACTTCTGAATAGCCGATCCATTTATCTAGGATGTCGTATTGATCTCCGCGTGGATAAGTGGGTATCTCGTAAAGAGCGGAGCGGCACTCTGCTTGCCCCTGCTTTATGGTCTCGCCAGAATCTGTGCTACAATCAGTTTGGAGTGCCTCTGCTGTTTACGGAGTGTGAGCTGTATGGGTCTTTATGCGATAATTACCGCCGATATCATCCAATCAAGGAAGCAAGAGATTCCGGTGGAGAGTATTCGGAATTCGATCGAGGGTTTTGGTTCGGAGTATCTCGCAAAGCCATTCGCCATATCTAGAGGAGATGAGATTCAGGGTGTATTGTCTGAGCTGGGGGCTCTACCGATGCTTGTTCGAAGGTTGAGATACATTGTGCGACCCTTCAGGCTAAGAATTGGGTTAAGCATAGGCGAAATCGATAAGAAGGAGCTTGAGAAGGCCGGTTCTTCTTGGGATTTAAGCGGCAGAGTCTTCTTCGATGCGAGAACGGCGCTTGATAGTGCGAAGCAAAGTAAGATTTCCAACACTTTCTTCGTTCATGATAACGACTTACTATCAGTTGCCATGAATAACTCTTTATCTTTGCTCGAAACTGTTGAGAGGAATTGGACTGAAAAGCAGTGGGAAGCCGTTCATGTATATGAAGCCGAGGGGACTTACGAAAAGGCGGCTAAGGCTCTGGGAGTGACAGCCCCGACGGTTCAGGAACACTGTGAAAAGGCCAGCTGGAATGTGGTAAGAGCTGCCGAAATGGGGTTGGCGAAGTTGATCGATTTGTCGCTTGGAAATTAGTTTATTCAGCCTTATATTTGTAAAATTAGTCTATATAACCTTATTTCCGCTGAATAAGTCTTTAAGACCTTATCACAAGTATATTCCACGACAAACGTGCATCTACTGGGGTATTAACGGAGGCCACCATGACAGGATTAGTGATACCTTTAGCGCTTTCGATTCTAGCGCATGTACTTGCCGATTTCTTGTTTCAGACAGACTCGATGGCAAACGAAAAGAATAATGTACAAATGAAGGGATTCCTGAAACACTGGTGCGTTGTGTTTGTAACTCTTCTGGTTCTTATGCTCCCCTTCAAACTCACCGATGTGCTCATGTACTGCCTTGTGCTTTCCCTCTTTCACATACTGATAGATGTGTTCAAAGCTCAGATCGAGAGTCGGCGAGGTCCGGCAACGAAGTTTATCATGTTCATTGTTGACCAATTCTTGCATCTAGTGCTCATTTCTTTCCTCTTGCCGATTTCCAGCTTCACCGTTTCAAGGAGCTTCTCGAGCTTCATTGGTTGGTTCTCCATACATACGGGGCTAAACCTGTCCTCGCTTCCGGTTCAAAGAATTCTGTTGATAACAATTGTCTATTTATACGTACTCTTTGCCGGCGCGGTCTTCATAAGAAAGCTCTTTGATCTCATCTACAAGAATGTACCGGACTATCTTCAGAGAATAGCAGGAGACAGCTCCGTCCTTGATAATGTGAAGACCGGAAAGGTGATCGGGATCTTCGAAAGACTTCTCATTCTTACACTTTATCTCACGGGAAATGTTGCCTCTATAACCATTGTAATAGCCGCCAAATCGCTGGCCAGATTTAAGAATTTCGAGAACAAAGACTTTGCAGAATACTATCTAATCGGGACACTGGCGAGCGTGATGATTGCAATGGTTGGCGGGATGATCTTGAAGGTTCTTTGAAAGGAGAGCCGACGACGAGGCGGATCAGAGGTAAGAGGAATGAGGCTAGAGGTAAGAAGACCAAGATCTCTTCGCTCTTCCGACCTCTTGCCTCTGACCTCAGGCTCTTCCCAAGGACGGGGTCCATGATCTGGGACGAAGGACTAAGGACGACTCTTCACAGCGTTCAGCGGGTCTTTGTTCTTAAGCTTACAGCGGATCTTCGTCCAATGTGCAAAGGAGATTTCATTCGACCTCATCTTGTCTGTTTGC
>NZ_JPGZ01000017.1:0-16740 GCF_003351125.1 Mesotoga sp. Brook.08.YT.4.2.5.2. | reverse complement strand
CTCCAGACTTATCCCGGGATAACCAGGCTTCCCGGTTTTGATGACACTAAAGGTCCTTACGACACGTTTACGGTGGTTCACTTGTATTCGTCTCCTCTGGTACTCACCTGACGGGATCGCTGTCCCGCCTTTTCCCGTAACGTTCACTACCATGGCTCTTTACCACAGCAGCTTACGGTGGTTTGAAGCCTCCACCTGCATGGCGGCTTCGAGGGGCCCTCCCTCATCTTCGATTAAGCATGGCTTGAAGTTTCCTTCTTCGCCTTCTTGGCACACCCTGGTTAGGACCTCGGTCTTTGGAGCGTTCTCAAGAACAAATCCCGATCAGTTGCATATCGGGATGACAGCCTTTTCTTGCTTTGGGTCATCCTGGCGTGCTTCAGGCCAGGATCTCGGTCCTAGGAGTGTTTTCAAGACCAGATCCCGTGCAGTTTCCCTGAACTGGACCACTTCAGGGCAGGCGCGACGGAATGACAGTAAAAGGGCGTTACAGTTCACGAGACTTCTTTGATCAGCCTTGAAGAGTTTGCCTAACATTCAGTGCTTTCCATTTGAGCATAGGCAGCTTTTTAATTCTATCTGACAGTTCTTTGTCATCGGTAATGATTTCTGGTCTGATTTCGCCTTTTTCGTTTAGGATTCTTAAGAATTCTCTTTCATTGTCCTTCAGAGGCAGCAAATAGGAGACTACTTTCTCGCAAGATCTTTCGATATCACTGGCAAGAATGTCGAGTTTTTCTTTGTCAAGTGTGCCTCTTAGAAGTGGCAGCAATCGTTTTTTCAGGTCATTCTTATTTACTCGAAATGATTTTTCGTCTATTTCGAGCCAGTTTTCTCGATTCATCCCCCCAAAAACCGTAAAGGCAAGCCGGAGTTTTTCAAGATCAAGGGTGTATATTTGCTTGTCAAGCAGATATACATCATAAAGGTCTCTGCTTGTTTTTCGCGAAAAGCAGGCCGCGATTTTCGAGGCGAAAACTTCCAGCTTGTTTACTAATGGAACTCTACGGGCTATTTGACTACCTACCTGCCTTGAATCCATTGTTTCTATTTCAAACAGTGGAACCCTCATCATGTAGTTTATGTCAATAGACAGATTTCCTCCAGAAGATAGGGAGCTTACGTACCTCAATGAATAAGAGGTGGCCGCTTCTGAATCCCTTTTGTTTCTTATGGACAGGCTCTCTTCGTGGCATACTGATTCTATGATGTTCTCAAAACCGTTTCTGTCACGGTCGAGTTCTTCTCGAGTGGGTGATCCAATATAGTTGATATCTATATCTACCGACAATCTTGGAATTTCCAAGAAGAATAGATTAATTGCCGTTCCCCCCTTTAGAGCGAAACTTCCTGTAAGACGATCGATACTTGATGCGCGATCAAGCCATGAAAGCAGTAGAGAGACTTTCTCAATAATCTCCTGCCGATAGCCCGTCTGACCGGATAATCTGGACAGAGTCTCCCTGGACATTCTCATTGTTCTTCCCACCTTTCATTCAATATGTATTCAGGAATTACGAGATTCCATTCCTTTACCAACCTTGCTCTGTCAACTCGTGATCGATCAAAGTAATGCGGCGAAACTGGGATCATTTTTTTCAGTTCTCTCAGTAGAGTCTGGTCATTGTCTGTGATTTTCGGATGTCTTTGTAAGAAGAAGCCGACTTTGGCACTCGTGGTAGAGTTGTCAAGTGCTCTCAGATACTTCAGCAGGTTTTCGGTGTTTAGATACTCGGTCATTTTGAGGGAACGCCAGACCTCTTCAATTCCGCCACATAGATTGGGTCTATCGAGCATATCTGCAAACGTTCTTTCTCTGCTGGTTATAAGAACGTTTATACCTTTTATATCCACTTGTTCTGTGAGTAGGAAGTAGTTGTCTGAGCGAAGCAGGTTCTGAGAGGGGTGAGTCGGTATGTATTCGATTTCCCTGAAAACTAAAGGATGCACACTCTTCATAGTCAAGAATGTTCTGGTACTGAAAAGCGAGTAGGTATTCCCATTGAATTCCTGAGCCGTATGATAAGCAAGAATCGCATCCTCCGTTCTCTTTGCCGCAATGAGAAATGAATCAGGGGCGAATTGTTCTACCTTCTGGTTAAGGGGCACCACTGCGTAGAGACCACGACAGATTTTGAGGACACGGCCTCTCTTAACGTGATAATTCAGAAGAACGCTGTAGTTCTCAAGACTCTTCGCTTCATTCTTCTTCAGAAATTCTTTTAGTTCATGAGTCGTGAAGACCGGTGATTCTTCAAAAAAAAGTTCTAATCTCACTTGATCTCCTCTCCGTGACTTGACAGTGATTACCATATAGTATAAATATTTTATAGTTTTGGGTGAGTTCTGTCAAGCCGAATGATAAAGTGGAACGAACACTCGACCGAGGTTGCAGATAGAGGTTGGTGGTTGGGCAGGAGAAAAAAACAAGACCTAGACCCAAATAACGGGAGCATACAGAAGCTGTCTATCAGAACCACTCACTTCGTCATCCAGACTTGATCTTGGTCACAATCTGTGCTGGGTCTTGACGAATGACAGGTTCATGATCTTGAACGGTCAGCGGTGAACCGCATTTCACAGCCGCGAAAAACGGGACAGACTCCATTTTTATGAACAAGAGCAGTTCTTCGTTCCGACGCTTCGCATCCTGATTCCTCAGAAGAGCAAGAAGACGTCCTTGGTCCTTCGTCCAAGATCTTGAACCCGTCCTTCGAAAGATCATGAAGAGGAGAGGGCTAAAAATAGGGACTCCATTTTTAGAACAAGAGCAGTTCTTCGTTCATAAGAGCGTGCAGAGAGCCGTCCTTCGACCTTCGTCCAAGAGCGTGGACCCGTCCTTGGAAGAGCGGGAAGAGGAGAGAGGAAGAGAGGACGCGAAAAATGGGACAGACATCAAGAGCCTGTCAGTCCCGGGGCAAAAAGGGGACAGACTCCATTTTTTCAGAATCGGTTCTTACCAGCGATCAGCGGGTCCTCGTTCTTAAGTGTGCAGCGGCTCTTCAGGGCGAGATCCCGTGTGTTTGGAATGATAAGGTTGCTTCGTATCCATTATCGTTCAATTTAACGCCGCTATTAATGATACTTATTCCACTTTCCTCTTGTGTTCTTTCTGCAGCATTAGTGATTTGTTCATTGAGGGACAAAAATAGAAAAAAAAACGGGACAGACTCCATTTTTTCAGAATCGGTTCTTACCAGCGATCAGCGGGTTCTCGTTCTTAAGCGTACAGCGGTCTTTTCGGTGAACGGGTTCATGATCTTGAACGGTCGGTCAACGGTGAACCGTATTTCACAGCGATCACCGGGTTCTCGTTCTTAAGCGTACAGCGGCCTTTTCGGTGAACGGGTTCATGATCTTGAACGGTCAACGGCGAACCATGTTTTACAGCGTTCAGCGGATCTTAGAACAAATAGGGACTCCATTATTCAGTAACACAGGTGTTCGTTCGGTTGGAGCACGTTTGCGGTCGATAGTTTTCCAAATGTTAAAAAGGGGACAGACTCCATTTTTAGGAACAAAATGTTAAAAAGGAAAAGAGGTGAAAATAGGGACAGACTCCATTTTTTCAAGAGCCGTCCTTCGACCTTCGTCCAAGAGCGTGGACCCGTCCTTGGGAAGAGCGGGAAAGAGGAGAGAGGAAGAGAGAGAGAAAGAGAGGCCGAGAGGACGCGAAAAAGCGACAGACATCAAAAAACGAAAAAAGGGGACAAAACGAAAAAAGGGGACAGACTCCATTTTTTCAGAATCGGTTCTTACCAGCGATCAGCTGTCGAAAAAAAGTGAAAAATAGGGACTCCATTTTTAGGAACAAAAGCGGTTCCTCGTTCCGACGCTTCGCGTCCAGGTTCTTGGTTCTTAGGCCGCGGAGCGGAACTGGCGCGACGAGAAGGGAGAGCAGAGGTTAGAGGCGACAGGCTAGAGGTTGGAAGAGCGCAAAGATCTTGATCTTCTTACCTCTATCCTCATCACCCTTACCTCTGATCCACCCCGCCGCGACTGGTGCTCGCGATCGACAAAAATAGGGACTCCATTTTTAGGAACAAGAGCAGTTCCTCGTTCCGACGCTTCGCGTCCAGGTTCTTGGTTCTTGGCCGCGGAGCGGAACTGGCGAAGGGTTTCACTCACAGCGATCAGCAGGTTCTAGAGAGCGAAAAACGGGACAGACTCCATTTTTGATATAATTTGTGTTGAATGTGAGCGAGATCCCGTATTAAAGCACTACGGGACGACAGGATCTGAGCCAGGCGTTAGAATCTGGGTTTGCTCGATTGATTCTTTCATTTTTATGGTTCGAGGTGATGATGATGCCGAGGTCAGCTCGGGTCGTATTCGAAGGTGTTGTTCATCACATTACTCAAAGAGGTAATTATAGGCAGAGCATATTTGAGGATTCTGCCGACAGGAAGAAGTACATTGAGTTCGTCAGTGAGTATTCGAGAAAGTATGAAATGAAGATCTACGCTTACTGTCTTATGACCAATCACGTGCATTTCTTAGCGGCTCCCCTTAGAAACGATTCACTTGCAATGACCTTCAAGTACACCAATATGCGGTACTCAAGCTACTTCAACAAGAAGAACCGGAGAGCCGGCCATCTCTGGCAGGCGCGCTTCTACTCATGTCCCCTGCATCGCGATCACGCCCTGGAGGCACTCAAGTATGTTGAAAGGAATCCCGTTCGGGCCAAGATGGTTCACTTTCCCTGGGAGTATGAATGGTCGAGCGCTAGGGAACACGTTGGTATGAGTGTGATGGTAGACGTTTCCGATGAAAGCGATAGCTCTTCTAGAGATGCTGGCAGTAAATCTGTGGACATAGGTGAAGAGCAAGTTCGTCCCCGATCTATCACGACAGATGAGAAAGTCTCTGAAGGCAACGCTCTATCTTCTAAGGTTTCAATAGCTTCCGGCAAGAACATTCAACTTTCTTCGTTGAAGGATTTCGATCTCAACTGGAATCCAGAAGGCTGGAGAGAGTTTCTTGGCTTTCCGGATGAAGATGATTTTCTCAGTAGAATCAGGGGAAATACGTTTTCTGGAAAGCCTTTGTTTGCCGAGAATCTTGTAGCCGATCTTGAGAAGGAGCTCGGTGTCTCACTTACAAGAAGACCAATAGGGAGACCGAAGAAGAGTTAGTAACATTCAGAGCGAAATACTGAAATGATTCGATATCAAGTTTAGAGGAAGTGTTGAGGGCACTTTCTTTCATCTGCCAAGTAGATAATCCTTCAAATCAGATTTGACTTTCTATGCATTCTTGTTTTTCGCCTCTGCTATTCGTAAATTTGTCAAAAATAGGGACTCCATTTTTTCAAGAGCCGTCCTTGGGAAGAGAGAGAAGAGAGGGCGGACGCGAAAAATGGGACAGACATGAAGAGATTTGTCAGTCCCTATTTTCGCTCTCGTCTTCTCGTGAGCGAAGCGAACTCTCGCTGTTCTTTCCCGGCTCTTACAAACTCCACAAATACAGTGGTCATTTCCAGCTTAGGTCATCAGGCTCCCAGTGTGAGGCGAAGATCTCGTCTCTTTGCAGAGCTTCAAGTACAGGTACAAGGAAGTTCTTGATTTGACCTATAACTTCCTCAAGAAATGCATAAAACGTGGTGTTTTTCTTTTTAGCGAAGGCTGTCCATCTTCGCTGATGGAGTGAATCGGAAGTGAATTGCTTCTCGAATGCGACGATCTCTTCCATCGGTGTGCCACGATTTCTAAATGTTTCCCCAATTGCGGCTTGCAGTGTTGTGCCATTGAAACGGAAGAACCTGGACAGCAAAAAGATGTCGTAGAAGTCTTTGTAGCGACTGGTCAGAAAACCCAGCGAGGCTATCGCTTCCAGTTTTTCTGCGATAACCGATTCTTTTGAGTATGCAAAGACAACCGGCTGCGGATCATTCAGCAGAACCGGGAATTCCATCTGAACTCTCTCCGGTGTTATGCAGTCGCCAAATCCGACATCGACGGTTATGGATAGTCTTGTTCGCTCCAAGTAGGCCGTAATGGTTACCCGAGTACCGGGGTATTGTTTTGCACCTGCAATGGAACGTAGGTTCATGCTTTCCAGATCAAAGCGTATCCCGTCGTCGGTATCTACCGAGAAGATATCATAGAAAACCTTCTCGAGAGATTCCCTTTCGTTGCTGATTTTCTGCCCCAGCAGATCTATATCGGTTGTTGATCGCGGGAACCGCCCTTCAAATAGCGCATAAAGAAAGATCCCACCTTTCAATGTGAATTCGTCTTTGTGGGGAGATATGGATAATCTGTATATGGTACGTTCAAGCGCATAGATTTGCAGTAGATCCTGATAACTCCTGCCTTGCTTCTCGGCTAGATTTCTTAGCCGGGCTTTTACAGATGCTGCCTTGTTCATAGCAGTACCTCCAGATAGGTTCTCAGTATCTTTGAATTGCCGAGTTCCTTGGCATATCTGTATAGTTTGTTCAGGTTTCGATCCTTTTTTGCGAGATACTGAACAAGCACTTCCTTTGCGACTTCAATGCCGAGTCTTTCGCGATATTGCAGAATGTCGATTACAGTCTTTTCCGGGTCATAAATGGAGAACTGATTCGAGTCTTCGTGAATAGTCATGATTCCGGTTTTGTATCGTATGTCGTTGTAATAGTAAAGTTGAATCTGAGGCCACTCTGGCATCGTATAAATCCTGTCGCTCCTGGGAATCGCCACGTCTATTGCTGTGGAACGTTCTGTGGTAAGCTGCCAATAGATTGCCGAGCTAATCAGGCAGATCACGCCCCTTGGCACATAAGCATTGACATAGTAGAAGTCTGATTCCTCACCCTCGTAGATTAGATTTTCATAGCTTTTGCGTGTCAGTTTCTTAAGGATATTCTCCTCGATAAGCTTCTTGATACGATAGAAGCTATATCCCATGTCTTTGAGTTCATCTATTTTAATAATCTTCTTCTGAGGCAGTTGATGCCTTGTTGAGTTCAATAATCTCACCTCTTCAACAACACTCTCAACGAATACCTGCATCATTCTGTATCTGCCGATGTTCATGAAAATTGTATCATGAATTGCAGTGATTTAGTTGGCGAGCGAAGAGCCGTCCTTGGGAAGAGCGGGAGAAGAGCAGTT
Source organism: Mesotoga sp. Brook.08.YT.4.2.5.2. (assembly GCF_003351125.1). Classification (NCBI taxonomy): domain Bacteria; kingdom Thermotogati; phylum Thermotogota; class Thermotogae; order Kosmotogales; family Kosmotogaceae; genus Mesotoga; species Mesotoga sp. Brook.08.YT.4.2.5.2. The sequence continues at coordinate 9,640 of NZ_JPGZ01000017.1, read as the reverse complement.
CTTCGTTCCGACGCTTCGCGTCCAAGTTCTTGGTACGAACCAGGTCTGGGGTATGGGGTCTAGGGTCTGGCAAGAGCTGAAAGAGCGGGAAGAGGAGAGAGGAAGAGAAGGCGAGAGGACGCGAAAAACGGTACAGACGTCAGGAGCCCGTCTATCCCTATTTTCGCTTACAGCGGTCAGCGTCCAGCGAGAAGCCGCTGTTTGTGGGCACATTCATTTGAGGACTTGTCAGTCCCTCTTTTTTGCTATTCACAATCAACTTTGAATGCATTTGCTCGCTCCTACGCGCAACGCAGCACTCTCTAGGGGTTTCGAGGGTTTTTTGATGCGTACTGAAAGTGTTCTGATATCAGAACTGGTTCTGAGGTCGGAACTAAAGGTGCAAGTAGCATAAAAAAGGAGACCCCATCATTTCTATTTGAGCAATGTAATTCTTCGTTGAGCTTTAGATGTTGTTCGTTAAGAGCTGGCAGTATACGGTGCGCGAATGCTCAAAGTAGAAGGCCTTGAAAGCGGGACACTCAAGAGTAAGGATAGTACTATGACGGACTTATTTTGCTCCGGGCAAGAACTTCCGTATCCTGACTCTTTCTGCAGTTATCACAACGAATTTGCCGATCATTTCACTACCATACTTTTTTATAACTTGTATTACCTGGTCTGCTTTGCAGGAATAATCCACACCAGTAAGTCTAAGGAGAACAATGCCAGGACAACTCCTCTGTTTTCTGAACACTATCTCCCCAAAGTCTTTGTCATCTGTCAAGATCAACGCGCCTAAATCTTTTGAGAGTCCCATAACTTCCTCATCTGTGATTCCTGTAGCCGATTCTGCTACTGAGTACACAGAGATACCGGCTAGCCTTAGGCTAGATACTAACCTTTGATCGATGTTCTCATCAGCGAGTAAGGAAAGCGTTTCACTTCTTTTCGGCAAGAGAGTACACGTCCTCGTTGCGTAATACATCAAGAGCATAAGCGATTGCTGCCCTGACCTTCTCTTTGTCTAATGAAGGATGCGCTTCAACGATTTCAGAAATCTCCATTCCGGCCGTAAGTTCTGAAAGTATGTGCTCGACAGTTATCCTTGTTCCCTTGATTACTGGTTTGCCAAGCATTATTCTTGAATCTGAATGAATGAAGTCCTTGTAATCCATCGTCAACACCTCACGAATATTATAGCATCTTAGACTTGTAGGCTCTGCAAGTTGCAGGAACGGTTATCCGTTATCGGTTCTCCGACGAAGCGAGACCAGAACGAGAGAACGAGAAGTCGCTTTGAGTTTGAGATGAAGCTTTGCTTCGAGAGAAACCATTCGAAACTATGAATAGCAAAGAGAAGGCAGATCCGCATGGGAGATCTTAATAGTTGCCTGAAACAGAATCCCTGAACAGGAGCATTTCAGGGCAGGCTCTACGGGATGACTGTCTTTTCTTGCTTTTCGTCATTCTGACACGCTTCTGGTCAGAATCTCGATCTTTGAAACAGTTGCAAGTGACAAGTTGCAAGTTGAATAAGAAAGGTTATCCGTTATCGGTTCACCGTTCTCCGGTCCGAGCAGAGCGAGAGCTTCAAGACCTATCAAGCTCTTTGGATGATGATCTTAGGTCCTCCCTTGAGGGAGGAGGGCCACGAAGTGACGGAGTGTTACTGTTTCAAAGAAGAGCATCGAGAGTACGAGATGAGGAGAGAGTACGAGAAACAGGAGAGAGGAGTTCTCGTCCTCTCGTGGGCGAAGCGAACTCTCGATGTTCTTTCTCGGCTCTTACCGACAGCCCACAACGCACAACCCACCACGGCTCTTAAGGGCGTTAAGAAGATAGAAGAGATGTTTGATGAGCAGGGGAAGATTGAGGATTCGATTGTCCATTTGATAGGCGATTATAAGTTAGTCCTTATCCATTCTTCGCTTTCTTCGATGAGCTTTGTGCAGGGCGGGGCAGAGTCTGTGGTCGAGGCTTTGAAGAGTCTTCAAAAAGAGGGATTACTGTTATGATGCTCGCGCTATCGTTCAGGTCTGTTACGCGGCTCAGCCAGATTTCCGATCATGAGAAGACGCCGTCGAATGTGGGCGCGATCTCGGAGGCTTTCAGAAGAAGTCACGGGGTGGTGAGAAGCGTTCATGCTACGCATTCTGTCTACGCCATGGCCCCTCTGGCAGATGAGCTTACGGCAGATCATCATATGGATCGCACTCCTGACTGCCTTTAATTCGTCATTTATAAAGCTCGTTGAAAGAGACGGTCTGGTTCTCTTTATTGGTTGTGGGTTGAGGCCCAATACTCTTATGCACGGCGCCGAAGAGATAGTCGAGCCGTCTTATCTCTTTGGACTGGAGGTCGAATATACGATAATTCTCCGGGGTGGGCTGGAGTATCGCAGGAATTACCTCACGCTCGATTTCAGCGGCTATGTCCAGAGATACGATAGGGTCGCTTCTCTGCTCGGAGGGGGAGATCTCTGGAAGGGAAAGGTGTCGAAGCAAAGACTTATGTTTTGAAAGCTAGGGCGTTGTGGTCTGCCGCTTTGGAGGACCTAGGGAGAGATGAATTCGCGTTTGATGATCGAGAGTGAGGATAAAGACGAAGGTTGGATTTTGGATCGTTTGGAGAGGTTCAACAGGTTTCGGGAATAGGCTTAGTGTAGATTGAGAAACGTTATAGGTTGAGGGATACAGAGAATTTGATTTATTAGAAATCAAGCAATAGGGAACTGCGAAGTGCAACTTTAGCTCTGCATCGAGAGAGAAAAAGGCGAAGGCTGTTTTTTTGTGAAATCAATGCGTGAGGAATTGGGAAGAATTCCTTAATGCTTGGCACTATTGCCGCAGGGTTAGTGGACAAATAAAAAAGCCCTCCGAAGAGGGCTTTTTGAGTTTTATGATCTATCAATATACTGTGAACGGGAATACGTATTTTATTGTGTTTCCATTTGTAGATGATAGACCTCCACTAAGATAGAATCCACCTGTACCAGTTGTTATTGAACCTTTAGTGACATTGTCCAAAACAGCCTTAACGGAAGTGAAATCGGAATCTGCACCAACATAGAATACTGATACTGTGTAGGATCCTCCGGTTCCTGGAAGTATGTATGCACCATAATCTTCGACCTTTACATCTCTTGCAAGTAAACTGATAGAGAGTGTTGAGGTTAGTGCACTTGAGCCATCAACGTAAGCCTTGTTTTCAATAGCGCTTGCGAGAGTCTTAAGGTTCTGAGCAACCTGGGTGGCTTTGGCCTTTCGGATTGCATTCAGTGCGACGGGGGTGATTGTGGCGATCAATGCTGCGATAACTGCGAGCACTATCAACAGTTCAACAAGTGAAAATCCTCTTTTTCTGTTCTTCATAACTTCTCCCTCCTATTTGATGGTTTTTCATCCAGATACTAACATGCAAGGGTGTGCCAAAAAACACGAATAAAAAAAGGACCTCAGTTAAGAGAGCCGCCTGGTATTCTTTGAACGTTTCTAAGAATCAATAAACGCTGTAAATGAAAGGATAGAAGATTTGTCCATCACTACTACTAAGTGCTCCAGCTTTCGTACCGGTGTTGCTTTTCGTCAAGGTCTTCCAGCTTGAAATGGCAGGAAAAGGAGCAACTTTCACCGCAGTTGGGAGGACTTCTATTACCTTATCAGGATTTACTGAATCCGTTGGCGTAAACGCAACGACACATGTGAATGTTCCAGCGGTATGCGTATAGTATAGAATGTAGTCGCTCGAAACATCGCGCGCAATATCTGACAGTTTCGCCAGACCATCAGCTGCATTAGCCCCATCTACATAAGCCTTATTCTCAAACGCACTTGCGAGAGTCTTGAGATTCTGTGCCACCTGGGTGGCTTTGGCCTTTTGGATTGCATTCAGTGCGACGGGGGTGATTGTGGCGATCAATGCTGCGATTACTGCGAGCACTATCAACAGTTCTACTAGTGAAAATCCTCTTTTTCTGTTCTTCATAACTTCTCCCTCCTACTTGATGGTTTTTCATCCACACACTCTTATGCAAGGGTGTGCCAAAAAACAGGAATGAGAAAAACGCCCTCATTTGAGGGCGTTAATAATTGATAAGATCAATAGACGTTGAACGTGAAAGTATATTGAAGAACGGAACCTGTAAAACTGTCTTTGCCAAGCTTGACGTAACCATCAAAACTGGGCAAATTTGTCTTAGTAGCAGTTTCTAAAACCTTTTGTACTTCATCAGCAGAGACATCTTCATTGGTTACAACATATACTTGGACTTTCCCTGCGTTTGTAGAATCTGTAGACACTTTGTACGCTATACCATATTTATTAGCATCAACATCTCTTGCAAGTAATTTGATATCATCTGTTGCTGTGAAGTAACCTCCATCAGGTTTCTTTATTCCACTGGCATCTGCTCCATTCACATACGCCGCGTTTTCAATAGCGCTTGCGAGAGTCTTCAAGTTCTGAGCAACCTGAGTTGCCTTGGCCTTTTTGATAGCATTCAGTGCGACGGGGGTGATTGTGGCAATCAATGCTGCGATTACTGCGAGCACTATCAACAGTTCAACAAGTGAAAATCCTCTTTTTCTGTTCTTCATAACTTCTCCCTCCTACTTGATGGTTTTTCATCCACACACCATCTTACAAGGGTGTGCCAAAAAACAGAAATAAAAAAAGCCCTCACACGGAGGGCCATTTCATTACTGGAATCAATAGACCGTGAAATCAAAGTAGTAATAAATGTATCCAGTTTCTTCTTCGTATGTTGCTCCACCACTGTCTACGAAATTACTACGATTAACTTCGTCCAAATTCGTAGAAGTATAGCCTACATCTGATGCATTTAGAACGTCCTTGACACTGCCTGCGTTAGCATCCTTTCCAGTATAGAAAACAACGACATCATATTTGCCAGATGATTGCGTGTAGGCAAAACCATAGAGATGATCGTTATCTTTCTTTGGAAGATCTCTGGCCAGATCATCAATGCTAATCTTCGAATTACCATCAGGTCCTTTGATCTCCTTATTATCATTTACCCCATTCACATACGCCGCGTTCTCAAGCGCAGTGGCGAGAGTCTTAAGGTTCTGAGCAACCTGAGTTGCCTTGGCCTTTTTGATAGCATTCAGTGCGACGGGGGTGATTGTGGCAATCAATGCTGCGATTACTGCGAGCACTATCAACAGTTCAACAAGTGAAAATCCTCTTTTTCTGTTCTTCATAACTTCTCCCTCCTATTTGATGGTTTTTCATCCACACACCATCTTACAAGGGTGTGCCAAGAAACAGAAATAAAAAAAGCCCTCCCACGGAGGGCCATTTCATTAGTGGAATCAATAGACCGTGAAATCAAAGTAGTAATAAATGTATCCAGTTTCTTCTTTGTATTCTGCTCCATCATCTACGAAATTATTAGGATTATCTTCGTCCAAATTCGTAGAAGTATAGCCTACATCTGATGTATTTAGAACGTCCTTGACACTGTCTGCGTTAGCATCCTTTCCAGTATAGAAAACAACGACATCATATTTGCCAGATGATTGCGTGTAGGCAAAACCATAGAGATGATCGTTATCTTTCTTTGGAAGATCTCTGGCCAGATCATCAATCCTAATCTCCTCATTACCATCAGGCCCTTTGATCTTCTTATTATCATCTACCCCATTCACATACGCCGCGTTCTCAAGCGCACTGGCGAGTGTCTTCAAGTTCTGTGCTACCTGTGTTGCTTTGGCCTTTTTGATAGCATTCATTGCCACTGGGGTGATGGTGGCGATCAATGCTGCGATTACTGCGAGCACTATCAACAGTTCAACAAGTGAAAATCCTCTTTTTCTGTTCTTCATAACTTCTCCCTCCTATTAGATGCTTTTTCATCCACAAACCATCTTGCAAGGGTGTGCCAAAAAGCAGGAATGAAAGAAAGCCCCATTGAGGACGTTAATAATTGATAAGATCAATAGCCGTTGAACGTGAAAGTATATTGAAGAACATTCCCTTCAAAACGATTGCTCAATACTTGGCATTATTGCCACAGGGTTAGTGGACAAATAAAAAAGCCCTCCGAAGAGGGCTTTTTGAGTTTTATGACCTATCAATATACTGTGAATTCGAATTCGTAACGAACGGTCATGTCAGTATTATCAGTCTTGCCTCCAGTTAAGTAGTCTGCGGTATTGTATGAAGCGCTAAAGCTAGTCTTTGTTGCATCTTTTAGAACTTTTATCACTTCTTCTTCATCCACACTGTCTGTTGTGAATACTACCGCTTTGAATTTTCCAGAGGTTGTTTCCGTGTAGGCAACTCCGTAATAAGTACCATTTATATCTCTTCCAAGATCACTTAGTTTAGTTACTCCCACAATACGTCCATTGCTGTCTACCCCATTCACATACGCCGCGTTCTCAAGCGCAGTGGCGAGAGTCTTCAAGTTCTGCGCTACCTGAGTTGCTTTGGCCTTTTTGATAGCATTCATTGCCACGGGGGTGATGGTGGCGATCAATGCGGCGATTACTGCGAGCACTATTAACAGTTCAACTAGCGAAAATCCTTTTTTTCTGTTCTTCATAACTTCTCCCTCCTATTTGATGGTTTTTTCATCCAGATACTAACTTGCAAGGGTGTGCCAAGAAACAGAATGCGGAAAAAGCCCTCAATCGCGAGGGCTATTTATTCTCAAAGCACATTAGTGAACCTTTGGGCATCAATAGATGGTGAATTCTATCGAATAGTACAAGAGTTTCGTCCCGCTAGATATACTTACTGTGCTCCCGCTAGGCCTTACCGAGAGATTGGCGTACGTCTTTGTTGAACTGTCAGGCATTGTGAAACTAATAGTATCATCTCCCGTAGCAGTAGCTTCTTTGACACTGTTGAGAGCTTTTTCAACTTCAGCTTTGTCTGCATCGACCTTTGCAAAGATTACAGCTTGTACTGTTCCCCCTGTAGTCATAGTATACGCAACACCATATTCTTCACCATTTATATCTCTTCCAAGATCAGCTAGCGCGATTGACCCCGTAGTTGTTCCTGATTTCTTAATCGTTCCGTCGGTATTTATCCCATTCACATACGCCGCGTTCTCAAGCGCGCTAGCTAGTGTCTTCAAGTTCTGTGCTACCTGTGTTGCCTTGGCCTTTTTGATAGCATTCATTGCCACGGGGGTGATTGTGGCTATCAATGCTGCGATTACTGCGAGCACTATCAAAAGTTCAACTAGTGAAAATCCTCTTTTTCTGTTATTCATAACTTCTCCCTCCTATTTGATGGTTTTTTCATCCACACACTACCTTGCAAGGGTGTGCCAAAAATCAGGAATAAAAAAGGCCCTCATTTGAAGGCCTTTTTTTATTTGTAGAAATCAATATACTATGAATTCGAAGTTATATCCAAAACTGAATGGGCTATCAGAATTTAAACCGAGCTTAGTTGGAGTTTTGCCTGCTAGATAGGTACTTGGTGTTGTTTTAGTGAGATCTTTAAGAACACCCTGTGAAGTCGTGAAATCGACAGCTTCTTTGGTAAAGACAGACACTTTGAATTTTCCGTCATCTACTTCTGCGTACCATATACCGTAAAGATCTTTGTCAACATCTCTTGCAAGTAATTTGATATCATCTGTTGCTGTGAAGTAACCTCCATCAGGTTTCTTTATTCCACTGGCATCTGCTCCATTCACATATGCCGCGTTCTCAAGCGCAGTGGCGAGAGTCTTAAGGTTCTGAGCAACCTGAGTTGCCTTGGCCTTTTTGATAGCATTCAGTGCCACGGGGGTGATTGTTGCAATCAATGCTGCGATAACTGCGAGCACTATCAACAGTTCAACCAGTGAAAATCCTCTTTTTCTGTTCTTCATAACTTCTCCCTCCTACTTGATGGTTTTTCATCCACACACTATCTTGCAAGGGTGTGCCAAAAAACAAAATCCTGCATATGCTCGAAGAAGTGCTTTCAATTTCCAGTGTTATGAATCCTAGTAAAAGCTTAATATGCTTCTAATAGCTACGAAGACTATGATAATAGCCTATTGAAGAATGCTTATATCAGTTGTCAGGTGGTAGAGACTAAGGACATCTAGATCTTGAAAGTGCTTTCAAGAAAATATTATACTCTGTTTGATAACGGAAAGGATAATCCTCTTCTCCGGAGCATTTTCTAAAAATCCGCTATCTTCTCTTCCCTGTCAGTTGCTTTATACGAATGAACTTTTTAGGGAAAGGAGTTTCCATTTTTCTCAAAAAACAGCGAAATTTATTTCCCTGAAAGTTCGCTTTCTCCCCTTCCTTAAAACCCGGGTGGAAAACAGGGACTCAAAGAGCCCGTCAGTCTTCATTTTCGCTTTCTCGTTAGCGAAGCGAACGTCTCGATGCTCTTTGTCTCAGCTTCACGCTCCATCGATCTTTTGCCCGCGAAGCTGAACTGGCGCGACGAGAAGGGAGAGCAGAGGTTAGAGGCGACAGGCTAGAGGTTGGAAGAGCGCAAAGATCTTGATCTTCTTACCTCTATCCTCATCCCTCTTACCTCTGATCCACCCCGCCGGCGCGACTGGTGTTCGCGATTGCGTAGGTAATTATGTAGGTCTTATTGTACAATATACTTGTACAGGAGGTGGTTTTATGAAGTACATAGCGACTCGAGACCTGAGAAGCAATCCCTCAGCGGTCTGGAAAACGCTTGATGAGGGATCGGAGGTTATCGTTACGGTTAACGGGAAGCCTAAGGCAATAATGATAAGGGCGGACGAGGATCTCGAATTTCTCATAAAAGCTATTTCCCGGGCAAAAGCTGAACTCGCGGTCGAAAGAATGCGACTCCAGTCTTTGAAGAACGGTCTTGATAGTCTTTCTTCAGAGGAGATTGAGAGAGAGATCTCTGAAAGCAGAAAAGCAGATAGATGAAGATAGTAGTAGACACAAACGTCCTTGTCGCGTCTCTAATAAATCCTCACGGAAGTCCCGCAGGTGTTCTCAATTGTATTCTCTCGAGTCGTGTTCTTCCCTGTTTCGATGCAAGAATTATCGATGAATACGAGAGGGTTCTTCAAAGACCGAGATTTGGATTCAGGAGCGACGATGTCCGGGCGCTTCTGGATTTCTTTGTTAGGGTCGGTTTTTTTGTGACTCCCGAACCTGTCTCTTTGGAGCTTCCAGATCTATCGGATTTACCTTTTGTTGAAGTCTCTAGAGCCACTAACAGTCCGATCGTTACGGGGAATGCGAAACACTTTCCCGCTGATTTCATAACTGTCCTGAGTCCTGCAGCGTTGATTGAGATAGTTCATAGAAGGGCGTGAAGAGCTGTCCTTTTAGAGCAGAAGAGTAGTTCCAACGCGCTGCGCCCAAATTCTCCGTTCCGGAGCTAGGAGCTTTGTTTTTGGTTCAGAAGAGCGAAAGAACGGCCAGTAAAGGCTTCGCCTTCGCCAGTCTGCTTGCGAGACGGAGTCGTACTGGCATCGTGAAGCGATACTGGCGCCGGAGGCGACTGGCGGTTGTTAACAACTCTCCACGCTCCACCGATCTTAAGAACGGTAGGGTCAAGAAATGGCGCGGTGTAAGTACAGACCTTGTGAGGCCAGGCTGTTTACTCCCCTTTCGGGAGAGTGTCCCCCTCAAGCGGGTCATCTCATCCGTTTCCATCTCCTGCCACCTCAAACCGTACG
>NZ_JPGZ01000056.1:0-60714 GCF_003351125.1 Mesotoga sp. Brook.08.YT.4.2.5.2. | reverse complement strand
ATCATTTCTTTAATAATGTCACCAAACAACTCCTTCATTACCTCTTGAACATCTCCGACATTTTCAAATCCATTCTTCTCGATTAACGACTTGATCTTTTCTCTGTCAAATTTCATCTTCTCTTCCCTCCATTCTTCTATTCCATTCTAGAGGGTTTACACAATCTTTTTTACATACTCTGGGGGTGAAATCCCCCTGGGCTACTCACCTTATCGAATAGGCGTTCCCGGTTCTTGTATCTTGTCAAATAGTGCTCGAGCTCCACGAACACTACCGAAACGAGACTTTCATCGCTCCTTTCCGCATGACCCAGATAATACCTGCCCTTGTCAAGAACCTCTGAGCGAAACGCAAAGTCGACTTCTCTCCTAGAATGCGCGCTGAGGATGATAGAGGAAAGATCCTTCACACCAAGAACTGAGGACAATCTGTCAATGTCTTCACCTGCCCGCAAAATCTCATCAAAAAGCGGACTAGATTCATCTAGACCACAGATTTTCTCAAGAATTGTCCTGCCATCATATAACCCGAAGACAAGTTCGAGTTCTCTATTCTCCTTCACTGAAGAATAGGGGCTTTCCGAGTCAAATCCATCTGTGAAGAAACGTAATTCGTCACACATCTATAATCATCCTCCAGCTTTTTGCTCATGCAACTCTGTGCCATCAACCTATTACGCATTGAACGTTTCGGCGTAAATTAGTATAATTCTACTGGCCGGAAAAATCGTAGTTTAGGATGCGATTCGCATGAAAAGGATTCATCAATGGACAACCAAAACAATTACCGTTATGGTCGTCCTGATAATAATAAAATCGTTGATATTTTACGGTTATACTGCAGAGCTTGCAAGAGCATCGATATTGCTTGGAACACTAGCATGGATGTCGTTCTTGATGCTGCTTTTCTGGATTGTTTTCAGGGGAAAGTTCTTCCTGCTCTACTGCATAATCTCGTGTATACTATTCGTAGATTTCATATACTTCCAGTATTTCGGATTTCTACCTTCAGTTAAGGAGCTCATTCATGTAGGCCATGTTGGAGCCGTAAGAGAAAGCATTATGTATGTCCTTAATCCTATTAGCTTTATCTTCATTGTCGACTTGATTCCAACAGGACTGTATCTAAGAAAGAAGACTTTGAGAGCCTCGGAAGGAACAGTAAGAAAACCGGGGTATCCAGATACTCTTGTGACGATAATTCTGCTCATTAGTCTGCTCATCCCTTTCTCGTCAGAGGCTTTGCAGCCTTATTTTGTCTTCAACAGATATGGGGTGTTTGCCTATCACATGTTCGACCTGGTAAGAGCGATTCCAGGAGTTGATAGAGGAATAGAAGTTGATGAAAGGGTCTCTTACGAAGGCTATATCAACAAGATGGCCGATAAGGGAAAATACTTCTCCGTTGCAAAGGATAGGAACGTCATCATGATTCAACTAGAGTCATTTCAGGACTTCTTGGTGGGTTTTGAGTACAATGGGCAGGAAGTAACTCCTAATATAAATAAGATTGTCTCACGTGATTCGATTTACTTCAAGGAGATCTATCAGCAAATAGGTGCTGGCAATACATCTGACTGCGAGTTTGTTGTGCTCAACTCAATGCACGCTCTTGGGGAGGTTTCCGTTTATCAGACAAGAGAAAGCAACAGCTTCTATGCTTTGCCTTCACTAATGAAATCAAAAGGATATCATACAGTTGCATTTCATGGAAACAACGGATGGTTCTGGAACAGAGAGAATATCTACCCTTCATTAGGGTTTTCGGATTTCGTAAGCCTTGAAGACATGGAAAGCGACGAGATCATCGGATTTGGGCTTAGTGATTCCTCTCTTTTCAGACAAACTCTGGAGCATCTAGGGCTTCTTGAGGAACCGTTCTTTGCCTTCATAGTAACGCTTACAAGCCATAATCCATACGATATGCCAGAAGAACTGAGGGGACTGAATTTGCTGCCCGAACATGAAGGCACGCTTTTTGGCAACTATATTCAGTCCGTTCATTACGTGGATGAAGCGCTCGGTCATTTCGTTGAGGGGCTGAAAGAATCAGGTCTCTACGAGGATTCCGTGATCGTCCTTTACGGTGATCATGCGGGTCTATACCCGTTCAACAAGGAAAACAAGGACATACTTACCGAACTCTTGAAAACAGAATACGATTTCACACAGGCTATGAACATACCTCTGATCTTTCACATACCCGGTTCCGAAATCCAGGTAACTAGCTCAACAGTAGGAGGACAGATTGATCTGTTCCCGACACTTCTCAATCTTATGGGAATAGTGGAACGAAATGGGATTCTGTTTGGAAGGGATCTACTAAACATCTCGTTTGGGTTCGCCGCTCTTACCCATTACATCCCCGAGGGATCATTCATAGACGATAATAGGGTCTTCATAATGTCAAGCGATGGAATACTTAAGAACAGCAAAGCAATTGACAGGAAGAGCGGTATAGAGATAGTTCCTTTCAGTTGCCTGGACGGATATAAAGATTCCATACAGCAGATAGCTGCGTCGAAGTATTTCATACTCAACGACTCGATATCGAATCTGACTGGCGCAAAAAGCGCCAAAGAAGACTAGACCCTGAAAGAGGAATAACCAAGAGAGGTCTCGCTTTGTCGCTTTGCATGAAGCACTGTTTTGTTCTGCTGCAGAAGATGTCAAGAGATCTATCGTTTCTCTCTTCTCCCTGAAGAAGTTGATATAACACGGAACTTTATATGTTTTTTCTTGCTTATCTTACGCGCTCCTGGTCGACTTATTCCTTTATGCCTGTGCCGACAAGGCTTTTCACAAAGAGGTTCTGCAGCAAGAAGAAGACCAGTAATGTGGGAATCACAGCAACCATCGTGCCGGCCATAATAATACCCCAATTGTTCGCAGATTCGGCATCAATTAGCATCTTGACTCCGATCTGGACTGTCTTCATCTTATCTTCCATCGTAACTATTAGGGGCCACAGATATATGTTCCAAGAATAAACAAAGTTTATGATTGCCGAGCCCGCAATAACCGATTTAGAAAGAGGCAGAAGAATCTTCAAGAAATACTTGATAGGTCCGGCTCCATCGATTCTTGCAGCATCCTCCAGAGATAGGGGAATCGTCATGAACTGCTGTCTCATCAGAAAAGTGTTTGTTGCGCTGGCCATAAACGGAATAGTAAGGGCCCAATATGTATTCACCCATCCAAATCTGTTCATAAGCGAGAAGAGAGGAACTATCATTATCGTCTCTGCCGGCAGGAACAGCGTTGCAAACAGAAAACCGAAGGCCAGTCCTCTTCCGGTGAACCTAAAGTTTGAAAAGGCGTATCCCGCAAGCGTTCCCGTTACGAGCTTGCCAAGAGTAATCGCTGTTGACACGATTGCGCTGTTCAGAAGAAGGCGTGCAAAAGGAACTGTCTTGAAAGCATCAAAGTAGTTCTTGAAATAAAACGCAGTCGGGAAAAACTTCGGAGGAAAGGAAAAGACACTTTGAGGCGGCTGAAGGCTCATTGTAATAGCCAAGATCACCGGCATGATGAAAATGAAAGAGACCGAAATCAGCACGACTTCAATAATCACTGTATTCAGTAGTTTCCTAGTAGACTTCTTCATAGCCGCACCTCATTGGTAGTGAACTCGCCTTTCTGCAACGGCAAAGTAGATGATAGTAACAACTACCATAATCATGAACATTATTACGCTCTGAGCCGAGGCAGGTCCTCTTTTCTGGAAAGTGAAGGCATCCAGATATAGCCTATAAATCATGTTTGTCGTGTACCCTGCAGGACCTCCTCTTGTCATCACGTCTACTATTGCAAATGAGGAAAACATCGTACTAACAATATTCATAATTACCAGATAGAAAGTTATCGGAGAAACCATGGGGAAGATGATTCTCCAGGTTTTTTTCATCACCCCTGCCCCATCAAGAGTTGCAGCTTCGAGAAGGTCTCCCGAGACGTTTTGAATACTCGCGATATAGAATATCATATTGAAAGGCAGTATCTTCCAGACAGTGGCGAAGAGCAAGGCATAGAATGCATACGGTTTCGAAGTCAACCATTCGACCTGAATTCCGAAAAGCTTCATGAACACATAGTTGACATGACCAACAACCGGGTTGAGAAGGAAGGTCCACAGTGTGCCGGCAATCGCCGGAGAAACAGCATAAGGCGCAAAGAGAAAGGTTCTGTAAAGCTTCGTCCCCGGGACGTTTTGAGTAAGGAGCATAGCAATTATGAAGCCGAGGAATACAGATAGTGTTACAGAAAGCCCAACATAGACCACCGTTAGCTTCACTGAGGAAAGATACTGCTCATTGTTGAAAAGGTTTATGTAATTCTGAATTCCCACAAATGTTGTTTTGTTGCCAAAGGTGGAGACTCTGTAGAGACTCATCCTGAATGCTTCTACTGCAGGATAATAAATGAATAAAACAATAACTAGAAAGGTAGGTACCAGCAGAAGGTATGGTAACCACTTTCGCATTCTACACCTCCAGCATTAAGCGGAGCGGGCAGTCAGCCCGCTCCAACTAAAGAAAAGTATCAGTAGTTAGCTTCGTTATAATCGCGAATTGCCTTTGTTGCACCGTCCTCGGCATATTTTAGCGCCTGTGCAGGTGTCATTTCCCCTGCAATCATCTTCTCGATGGCAGTGGTCACAACCGTCCTGATCTCAGGAAAAGCGCCAGTTATTGCACCGTTTGTATTGTAGCTTTGCACTGAAAGCAGCAGCTGCAGTAACGCCGTTAGGTGATCGGGATAATCACCGTAGTAACCACTTGCAACAAGCTTTTCAACCGAGTCTTTCCTGACTGGGAAGTAGCCGGTCGCCTTGTGCCACTCAATCTGCTGCTCTGTTCCGGCCATGAATTTTATGAATTCCCATGCTGCCCTTGTTTCTGCTTCAGGATGGCCATCAATCAACCACAGACTTCCTCCGCCGATAATCGCTCCTCCGGCCTTTGAGTCTGCCGGTCTAGGCAAGAAAACACTGCCAAGTTCAAATCCGTTTGCCTTTGCAGATTCCATCATAAGAGCTACATCTGAAGTTGAAGTCATGAGCATTGCGGCTTTCTGAGAAATGAACAGGTTTCTTGCTGCAGTCCAATCCTCAAATTTCGTGTTAATCATGGTGCCTTCTTGGGACATGGCATTCCACCATTCAAAAATCGCAAGACCCTCTGGCGTGTTAAACACAGCTGCAGTAGGTCTCCCCGTTCTACCATTGTTCTGATTGATAAGCGGAGCATCTTGAGCTGCCATAAGCTGTTCAAAGAACCAGGAATTCAAAGATACAGTAAAGCCTGCCTGCTCAACATTCCCCGAGGCATCCTTCACAGTTAGCTTTCGCGCCACATCGATGAAGCTCTCGAAAGTCGTTGGTGGATCGTTGGGATTCAAGCCTGCTTTCTCAAAAAGCGTTTTGTTATAAAATACGATGGCATTAGAAGAGTTGAAGGGCATAGAATAAAGCTTGCCGTTCACTCTGTAATAGTTCAGCACCTGAGGCATGAACTTCCCGATGTCAAAGGACGGATCGGCCTCCATCATCTCTTCGATTGGAATTGCGACCTCCCCATCAATCATCATCTGAGTACCAATTTCGAAGACCTGAACTACATGAGGAGCCGTTCCTGCCTGAACACCGGCGATCATCTTGTTCAGAGTGTCTCTGTAGCTTCCAGTGTACTGCACTTCAACCTTGATGTCAGGGTGCAATTTCATAAATGCATCTGCCTGAGACTGCAGAAAGTCAATTCTCCAGCCACCCATTGCATGCCAGAACTGGATTGTTGTTGCAGAAAGTGCGAGTGAGAAGATCAGCACAATCGACAGAAGAAGAAGCTTTCTCAAAAGAACCACCTCCAGAATTGAGTTAGGAACTTAAGCCAAAGCAACTGCTCAGACCAACAAAGAGAAAACCGCCTAGTTTTGATCAGGGCGGTTTTCTCTTTGTCAGTACCACCATGTTTTCATTGTACTACAAAGCTTACAAAAAACAAAACATAGAATTACTCTTCTAGACTATGTGGTTCTTTCGCGGTAGTCTAGGAGGAGCCTGTCGATCTCACCAATCTTTTCACTTTCAGCCTTCCAGAAATCTTGAGACATCGTGCTGTTGAGTTCGTCAACTGTCCTCCCCTGTTGTTCAACCCAGGTATAATACTTCAAATTGTGCCATCTCATGCGGTTCTCCATTGTCCCTTCGAATATCCAGTCCGTCTTTGCTCCAAGGGCAAACGATTCGAACCTGTGCTTTGCTTCATCCCTGGTGAGGCTACCGTAAGTCTTCGTCATGTTCGCCATCACAGAATGATAACGATCCATGTTGTCTGTAGCAATGGTCACGATGTTATCTTTGTCGGTCATTTTGTAGTACTTCGCCATCTTTATCGCACCGACAACATTTGCAACTCCCGAGATACCAAATATGTCTGCCATTGTCTCTACATCTTCTTCCTTCAAAAACTCCTTCAAGAAGCTCTTGCCCTCGCCATCGGTCATAACCTGGAGCAATTTTTTGCATTCGATGTCGTCAAGCGCGACAACGGCATCGTTGTTCATCACATTGTGAATCCAGGTCACGTGTTTGTCTCCGATTCCCTGAATGTCGTGGCCACCATAACCATTGAGCGAAAGAGTCGGACACTGCACAGGCTCACCAGCAACGATTTTGACCTCAGGATACACTTCTTTTATCCTGTCTCCACAAGCTATTGTTCCGGCAGAACCGACGGTTGCAACAACTGCGGAGACCCTGCCGTTACCGAGCCTGAGCTCGTCCATCATCTCCAGAATCGTGTTTCCTGTCACATAATAATGAAATCTGTAATTTCCTAGCTCGTCAAACTGATTGAGAACACGCACTTTTTCTGGATTGGCTGCCTTCAATTCCTTTGCTTTGTCGTAAATCTCCTTCACGTTCGACTCACAACCGGGGGTTGCTATAACTCTCGCACCATACTCTCTAATTATGTCGAATCTCTCAGAGGACATCTCTTCCGGCAGAATTACCACGGAATCGAATTTCATTCTGCATCCGACCCAAGCGCCTCCGATTCCATAGTTCCCCGTGGACGGCCAGACAAGTGTGTGATAAGTTGGATCCACTTCGCCTCTCAAAACCTTTTCCATCAAAATCGAATAAGTCGCTCCCACCTTGTGGCTGCCTGTTGGAAAATCCTTTCCGTACAGGACAACAATATTTGCATCGACTCCTGTAAATTCTTTTGGAAGTACGAAGTAGTAGATCCTGTTTTCAATGTCTCTCCATGAGATGTTAAACAGGTTGATCGGATCCAGGGGATCTTCCTTTCTCATCTTCCAGGCGATCTCTCTCGTTTTTCTGTCGATCTTCTCTGGATGCAGCATTTCTTCAAACGTTGGACCAAGAACAAACTTAGCCATTATAAGCCTCCTTGTTAACTAACTACTGTATTATGAAGAAAAATCACTTTCAGTTAGTCGAAGCACGTACTCAGGAGTAACCGGTACCTGCCTTACTCGCCTTCCTATAGCCATAGAAACAGCGTTAGCAACTGCTGCAGGAACAGGCATAAGTGAGGGCTCACCTATCCCCTTGGCTCCATATGGCCCTTCTGGGAAGGGCTCTTCAACGACATCAATGACCAACTCATGAGGGATTTCGTGGACCGTTGGAATAATGTAAGTGTTGAAATTATCTGAAACGATCCTTCCATCTCTCTGCTTCAAATCCTCGTAAATCGCGTACCCCATCCCCTGAGCGAATCCTCCTTGTATTTGACCAATAACTCCTTCGGGATTTACGGACTTTCCCACGTCATGAGCTGTGAAAGCCTTCAAAACTTTGGTTGAGCCCGTTGCTAAATCGACTTCAACCTGTACAACCTGACTCGCATAAGAGTAGGTAACGTAAGCCTCGCCTATCCCGTTTTCCATGTCAAAACTCAATTTGGGAGTCTCATACCAACCTGTCTCAAACAACTTGACATTTCTCTTGTAGGCCTCTTCGACTATTTCATCGAATCGCATTCTCTTTCCATCTTCATAATAAACAGAGCTGCCTCCAAACTTCACACCGGCGGGGCTGCCACCCGTTATTTCGCAGAATACGCCAACCAATTTCTCTCGCAATGCAATACAGGCACTTCTTACCGCGTTCCCTGAATAGATAGTAGTCCTGGAGGCCACTGTCGGTCCACTGTCAGGGACAAAGGCCGTGTCCGGCTGATGGACAAGGATTTTTCCTATACTCTGACCCAGCTCTTCGGCAGCCATTATCGCGATTACTGTTTTTGCGCCCTGTCCCATTTCCGTTCCACCGATTCTTACTTCTACAGATCCGTCTCTATTAATCAGAACGTGCGCACCGGACTTGTCAAGAGCCTGTCCACCGGCGCCAAGACTTACTCCATAGAAGATGTGAGAAACTCCCACACCTCTCTTAAAATCATCGTGTTCCTTGTTGAACCGCTCTGTCTCCGCCACAAGTCTCTGCCAGTTCGAAGCCTTCTTGACTCTCGATAGAGTCTCCGGTGCTCCGACACTGTTAAGCAGAAGATGATCTGTAGAAGTTCTCGATCCTCTCTTTAGCGTGTTGATTTCTCGGAACTCCATGGGATCGAACCCCATCTGAAAAGCTATATCATCAACCATACTTTCAACTGCAAAGAGAACCTGCGGCGATCCAAAACCCCTGAAAGCTCCGGGCGGAACCTTGTTGGTGTAGACGGCGCAAACATCGACGTCCACATTATCAATCTCGTAAGCTCCGGCTGCATGCACAAGCGTCCTAAACATGACGATTGGTGTGAGCGTGGCATAAGCTCCCATATCCATATAAGCCTTAATCTGCATCGCCTTGATTTTCTTTCCTTCAAGCGCAACTTTATAATAAGACTTAACTGGATGGCGCTTAGAAGTGGTCTGAATATCGATCTCTCTTGAATAAATGAGCTTCGCAGGTCTTCTTAAATTGTATGCAGCTACGGCCGCATAAGAAGCAACGTAAGACGGAACGTCTTCCTTACCTCCAAACGCTCCGCCCGTCTCAGTCTGAATTACTCTGACCCTGCTCATCGGGACACCGAGAACGTGTGACACTGCCCCCTGCACATAGTAAGGGCACTGCATCGATCCGTAAACAGTGAATCCGTAGTCGATATCCGGAACCACAATTACTCCCTGAGGCTCCATATAAGCCTGCTCTTGATAATGGGCATAGAATTCCCCTTCAAAAACGAGTTCTGAGTTCTCGATATAATTCGAGGCATTGCCCTTTCTTATCCTCTTCGACACACCAACGTTCGTATCCTCATGGACCAGAATCTCATTCTTCAAAGCGTCTTCTATTGTCAAAACCGGCTCCAATTCCTGAATCTCAACTTTGACTAGATCCGCGGCTTCTTCGGCAATTCTCTTGCTTTGTGCGGCAACCACAGCTATAACATCACCGTAGAACCTGACCTTTTCCCCTTCCCTGACCAAACACGGCATATCCCTCACCACATCGCCTAGCTGATTCTCACCGGGAATATCCTTCCAGGTGAAGACACCTTCCACACCGGGGAGCCTTATGGCTGCTGAAGCGTCAATCGATTTGAGAATACCGTGTGCTTTCTTCGCAATAACCAGAGCACAATAGACCTGTCTGTCAAAAGAAACATCGGCAGCGAATTTAGCCCGGCCATCGACCTTCTCCAGGGCATCGACCCTCTTGATTCTTCTGCCAACAACTCTCTCTTGTGAATCAGACATCTTCATCCTCCTCAACGAAAAGCGGTACGAAATCGTTCTTCTCTACATCGACGAGACCGAGATTCGTTAGCTTCAACTTGGGAATAACTGAAAGCTGAACAAAAGAGAGCGTCATGAAAAGGTCAGGAAGAATGCTTCCCATTGATTTTGTCGCTTCCTTCAACTCCACCAGTCTCTCAGCCACTTCTCTGCTTGTCAGATCCGACATCAGTCCAGCGATCTTCAGAGGCAGTTCAGATATTATCTTTCCATCTACTACTGCAACAAGACCTCCACCCATGTCAATCACTCTATTGGCGGCAAAAACCATGTCTGAATCACTAACGCCCAAGACTCCCAGATTGTGAGAATCATGACCGACAGATGTTGCCACTGCCCCCTTCTTCAACCCAGATCCCTTCGCAAATGCTACCGACATGGATTTCCCTTCACAATATCTGCAAATAGCGGCGAGCTTCAAAACGTCTTGAGAAGTATCGCTGACTGCCTTTCCTTCCTCTATCTTCGCCTCCACGATGGAGCCTCCTGTAAGAACCTCGCTCCCAAGAAGCTCTATCACCCTAATGAATTTACTTCTGGCTCGGACAGCCAGGTCGCTCTCATTGATTCTCTGGCACTTGAATGTATTCGTTTTTTCCTGCGGAAAGCTTCTGGATATCACATCAGCAACCAATTTTCCATCTCTTGCAACCACCCTGGAGTCTTTGAAAACCATTCTGGGGTTGAAGGACTTGAGGTCATCGACCACTACTAGGTCTGCCTTGTATCCGGGCGCGATGGCCCCCATCGATCTGAGATTGTAATGTCTGGCCGTATTGATAGTCGCCGCTCTTATTGCGATTATCGGATCTATCCCGTGTTTTATGGCCTTTCTAATATTGTGATCGATATGACCCTCCCTGATGATGTCGTCGGGGTGCTTGTCATCGGTACAGAAAGAGACGAACGGATAGGTCTTGTCATTTATGAGTGGAAGAAGCGGAACGAGGTTTCTCTCAACACTGCCCTCTCTCATGAGAATCTGCATTCCTCTTGAAAGCTTCTCACGCGCCTCCTCAACATATGTGCATTCATGCTCCGATCGCACAAAGGCGCAAATGTAAGCATTGAGCGGTTTGCCAAGAACTCCAGGGATATGTCCATCTATCTTCTTGTATTTGTGACGGATCAATTCGATTTTCGCTATTGAATCACGATCACCGTTTATGATATCGGGGAAATTCATCACCTCTCCCAGCCCGAGAACTCTGTTTTGAAACTTCTCCACAAAGCCTATCATATCCATTACACTGATCGTTGCGCCGGAGGTCTCCATTGTCGAAGCAGGGACGGCCGAAGGAATCATGATATACAGATTGACAGGAACGCCTTCCGTAGATCTTATCATGTACTCTATACCGGTAAGCCCCATTACGTTTGCAATCTCGTGAGGGTCTGCTATCGCTGTCGTGGTTCCTCGTGCAAGAATCGTCTTGGAGAATTCGACGGGAGACACCATAGATGATTCTATGTGAAGATGCGCATCAATAAGGCCGGGCACTACAAATGAGCCTTCAAGATCTATAACTTCAACACCTTCTTCGTAATCCCCGATTCCAGCAATTCTCTTCCTGAAGAGAGCAAGATTCGCTTCTTCCACCTCGCCACTGAAAACATTGACCACTTTGCAGTTCTTCAGCAGAACGTCGGCCGGCTTATCACCCCGCGCTACCGGAATAATATCAATGATATTCGTGCCAATCGCCTCCTTTCGAGGAGTTCTCGGATAGGAAAACAAGACCCCCGCATTGCAGGGGTCTCTTTATCATTCAAAAACACTCGTGGCCCTTCTAGTCTTGATCTCTTCAGAAAGCTTCTCGATAAACTTGTCGAGTTCAATGGATCCAAGATCTTTTTCACTTCGCAGTCTTACAGATACGGTGCCGCGCTCTCTTTCTCTATCACCGACTATCAACATATAGGGCACTTTTTGCATCTGAGCATCCCGTATCTTGTAGTTTGTAGATTTCTGCCTGTCATCAACCTCGACTCTGAACCCCTTGTTCTTCAGTTCAGAAGCGACTGACTCGGCGTATTCGATGTGTCTGTCGGCTATGGGGATGACTGCAACCTGGGTCGGAGCAAACCACGTTGGGAAGGCTCCTGCGAAGTGCTCGATAAGTATTCCCATGAATCTCTCAACTGAGCCGTAGATGGCTCTGTGAATCATAACTGGCTGGTATTCCTCGTTGTCGGAGCCCACATACTTGATTCCGAAGCGCTCGGGCATCATGAAATCGAGCTGAATAGTGGCGCACTGCCATTCCCTTCCTAACGAATCCTTTATATGGTAATCGATCTTAGGACCGTAAAACGCCCCATCACCTTCATTGACCTTGAACTCCATATTCTTTGCCTTCAGAGAATCTTCAAGTGCCTTTGTAGCAATATCCCAGAGCTCCACTTCGCCCATGTAATCTTCAGGCCTCGTCGAGAGCTCCGCCCTGTACTCGAAATTGAAAGGCGAGTATATCTTCTCTACGAAGTCGATCACGCCCATGATCTCCTGCTGAATCTGTTCTCTTGTGCAGAATATGTGGGCGTCATCCTGAACGAAGCCTCTTACCCTGAAGAGCCCATGCAGGACACCTGAACGTTCGTATCTGTGGACCTTCCCAAACTCGAAGAGCTTCATCGGAAGATCCCTGTAGCTCACAGACGAGGACTTGTAGACTATGATATGACCGGGACAATTCATTGGCTTTACCGCAAACTGCTGGTCCTCTTTCTCCGTGAAGTACATGTTGTCCCTGTAATGATCCCAGTGCCCTGATGTTCTCCACAGGGCATCCGACATGACCTGTGGCGTACTCACTTCCCTGTAACCGTCCTCTATGTGCTTCTCTCTGGAGAACTGAAGGAGTTGATTCAACACTTCCGTACCTTTCGGAAGGAAAACCGGCATCCCGGGAGCGTATTCGTAATTGATTGTAAACAGACCTAGAGCAGGACCAAGCTTTCTATGGTCCCTCTTCTTCGCTTCTTCTATCATCTTTAGATAAGCTTCGAGATCGCTCTTCTTGGCGAAGGCAGTACCATAAACCCTCTGAAGCATCTTGTTGTTCTCATCGCCTCTCCAGTAGGCCCCGGATACAGATGTAAGCCTGAAATACTTAACCTTGCCCGTCGAAGAAACGTGAGGTCCCCTGCAAAGATCGACAAATTCTCCCTGCTTGTAGAATGTGACGCTATCAGTACCAGTATCCTTTACAAGATCCTCTATCAGCTCTACCTTGTAAGGCTGGCCCTCCTTTTTCATCAGAGCTATTGCATCGCTCACAGGCAGCTCGAACCTCTCCACCGTGAGATCTTCCTTGATTATCTTCTCCATCTCGGATTCGATCTTCGGCAAATCCTCTTCAGTTATTCTAATATCTCCCAGATCTATGTCGTAGTAAAATCCATTCTCAATTGTAGGCCCTATGGCCAGCTTGACTTGATCCTTGCCATAGATCCTCATAACAGCCTGTGCCAAAATATGAGACATCGTGTGCCTAAAGAAGACAGCCGATTCAGGATCTTTGTCGAGAATCAGTCTCACAGAAGCATCCCGTTCAATTGGCCTGTCTGCATCCCAGAACTCATCATTGACAACAGCACCGAAGGTTCGTCTGGCAAGGCCCTCGGAAATGTCACTTGCCAGTTCTGATGGTGTTACGCTTTGCCCGTACTCCTTGATTGTGCCATCGGGCAGCTTTATAGAAATACCCATGATATCCTCCTGATTACGGTATTATCGCCACAGCTTCCATTTCTACCAGCGCATTCTTGGGCAAGTTAGAGACTTCAACGACAGCTCTCGCGGGCTTGTGTTCCTTGAAATACGTCATGTAGATTTCGTTTAGTATCGAGAATTTCCCCATATCTCTAACATAGATGTTCACTTTCACGATATTGTCCAGACTCGACCCGCCGGCGGCGATAACCGCGAATAAATTCTCCAGTGATTGTCTGCATGCTCCTTCGAAATCCGTCACCAGTTCACCGGTCAACGGGTTGAGGGGGATCTGTCCAGAAACAAAGAGGAAACCGCCCGCCGCTATCGCCTGAGAATATGGTCCAACCGCTGCCGGCGCCTTGTCAGTACTGATAACCCTCAACACAGTAACACCTCCTATTTTGGTTAATTATATCATTACAGAATAGATGAAGCGACGCATATGCACTTTCAAAAACGCATTCGTGAAGAGAAACGCTGTAGAATCTATCTGTATATGATTGAAGAGATAAGAGCAAGCAAAGCCCTTACAAAATCAGGTATTCCTTTGACGGATTTCACGGTCAATCCTTATGTTGGATGCACAATCGGCTGCAAGTACTGTTTTGCAAGGTTTATCGGCCCTTTCAAGTACAGCCGCGGCAGATGGGGCAGAGACGTTCAGGTTCGTAAGAATATTGTCTCTCTTCTGAGGAAAGAGATCGCTCACCATCCCAAGCGCGCCGTGTTTCTCAGTACGGCCTGTGATCCATATCAGCATATAGAAGAAAAGTATGCAATCACCCGTGAAATTCTGAGAATACTCATCTCTCACCGAATTCCTGTATTCTTGATGTCAAAGTCCGCTTTGATTAGAAGGGATATTGAACTGCTGAAAGCCTCCGAAGGAGAGGCAAGGGTTTTGATAACGGTCACTACGGACATAGACGCTGTCAGAAAGATCCTTGAACCGGGTTCATCTTCCTTTGAAGAAAGACTCGAGACAATCGACATGCTTACTGCCAGCGGCATCAAGGTCGGAGCTTTTGTCGGTCCGGTTCTCCCCATGAACGCAGCTAGAGTTGCCTTCGAGCTTTCAAAAAGGATCGAAGAAGTACACATAGATCCGATGAACTACATTTTTCAAGTCAGAGACACCTACAGAAAATACGGCTGGCAGAGATGGCTCACTGGCGATGCCTATAAAAATGTTAAAGAAGAATTCTCCAAACTACTCAAGGTCAATTAGCTAGAAAACCAGTCCCGCCGCAATGTAAGGACAGAATTCCATATTTTCGAGTGACGGCGTAAAATCGAGATTCAAACCGCCCTCAAGAAAAAGACCAGAATCAGAAACACCGAAGCCGGCCCTAACTCTGGCTGGAAGATCCCAGCCTTCGATTTTTGCTCCAAGTACGTCAATCACTCCCCTTACCTGAACACCTAAACCGGCTTTTATGAATAGAACAGTAATGGGAAGCTTCAGATTAAGGCCAACATAACTTAAGAACGGATCCGAGAATTCAATCCTTCTTTCTGAAGGCCACACTTGAGCGACAGGAATATCCAGAGAGATTGGCCCGATACAGCCGAGAAGCGAAAGCCTGGCACAGCTAAGGCTGTTTTGATCGGATTGAGTAACATCCACACTCATTCCCAGATCGATCTCCACAGCTATCATAGTGGAAACTAAGACCAAAGAAAGAATCATCAGAAAGAACACCCTCACAGACAACACCCCCAGAAAGAGCCCCTACACAAAATATGCTCTAAAGCTATTATAAACCAATCGCTAGCAAGAAAGCGGATTACCAGCAGCAACTCATGATCCTTTCATGAATGGTTGTGCGTCAGCGCGAAAGAACCGTGTTGTAAGGCAAGCGTTGATCTGATCTGCTCCTGATATTGGACTGAAACCATTTCAGAAAACAACCTCCGACTGCAATCAGTCCAACTATAGCTTGATAATCAAGCCTATTTTGAATTATTCGATCGTGATCGGGTCTGAAGACATTAAAACCATTCAAGAAAATAATGATACACTGTGCATGATGTATAATGCATCGCGTTCATTTCGTGTTAATCTTTCTTCCCAAAGAACGGGGCTTGCTCTAGAAGGCCCCAAATATGGAGGTGTTTGGATGAAGTTAAGCAAGGTACTCGTAGTCGCGATTGTCTTGTTAATCGGGGTTGCGGCATTTGGAGCAACAATCAAGGTCGCATTGGTTGCACCGTTTACCGGTCTCGGTTCGATTTTGGGCGACTACATCAAGATGGGTGCTCAGTTAGCACTGGAAGAGATCAACGCTGCCGGTGGAATTAATGGAGATATGCTTGAAATGATTGTATACGACGATGCTGCCAATCCTAGCACGGCTTCCAGTGTTATTAGAAGGGCATTATTTCAGGACAACGTAGTGGCAGTTTTTGGACCTAACATGAGCAGTGCGGTTATTGGAGTTCACCCGTTGGCTCAGCAGGCCAAGGTTCCGATGCTAGTCGGTGCTACTTCTCCTTCGTTCAGGTACTCAGTTATTCCCAACGATTTTCTTTTCAGACTCAGAGCTGACGACAAAGTAAAGGTTATTCAGCTTGTGAAATACGCGGTTGAGGTTCTTGGGATTGAAAAACCCGGAATCGTCTACGGATCTACTGATTACTGTCTTGCAGGCCTTGACGTTGCAAAAGAAGAGTTTCCCAAGTACGGAATAGAGATTGTGGCAATGGAACAGATCAAGGAAGGAGACAAGGATGCGACTGGTCAGCTGTTGAAGCTCAAAAACGCAGGCTTCGACGGTTTGATTGGACTTACTCACGAATCCGAGGCCGCCGTTACTGTCAACCAGCTAAGGCAGTTGCAGATTGATGTGCCGATTATCGGTTTCTCTGCATGGGGCGTTCCGGCATTTACAGATCTCGCTCCAGAAGCCGCAATTGGCGTCTATTCTGTTCAAGGTTTTAACCCGGTCGATCCAGATCCCGCGGTCCAGGCTTTTGTTGAAGCTTACAAAGCAAGATGGGACGGAAAGGAACCGAGCGATCCCGCTCAGGCGTATTACGATGGAATGTATCTTCTAGCGGATGCCCTGAGGAATGTTGGAACCGACGGTACTAAGCTCGCACAGTACCTGGCCAATGAAGCAAATATCGTTGGTGTTCAGGGAGAACTGAAGTGCGATGAACACCATAACTTCACCAACGTCTGTCTAATCTCCCAGTTTGATGGAAAGGACTGGCAGATTATCAACAAACTGTACTGAGCCTCTTTGCGGGAGGGGGCGTGCTCAGCCTGCCTCCCGCTTCACTTATCAAGACAAGGAGTGTGAATAATGCTTCAAGACATTCTCCAAATCATTGTTTCAGGGGCTTCAATCGGTGCTACGTATGGACTTGTAGGGCTCGGAGTTGTTTTCCTGTGGCTGACGATCTCAAGAATAAACTTTGCCAACATATCGTCGGCGATGTTGGGAGCCTATCTCTTCTACAGTTTCTATACTCAACTGAACTTGGGTTTTTTCATTTCTTTCGTTTTGTCTATAGCCGTAATAGCGCTCTATGGGTTGGGATTGAGAGCCTTTATATATGAGCCCATAAGGAAGCGGGGAGGCGGACGTCTCGAATTCGTGGTCGCCACGCTTATGCTGTGCACCTTCTGGCTCAACTTGATAATCGTCACTTATGGGGCTTTGCCCAAGCCATTTCCACCGGTATTTGGGGGAAGCCAAGACTTCATTTCTTTAGGCGGAATAAGAATTCCTACTCTCTATCTCAATATCTATTTGGTAATCGGAATCCTTATGGTATTCATTTACTTCTTACTGAACAAGACGCTCATAGGAAAATCATTCCGGGCTGCCGCACAGAATAGGGAAGCCGCGGCTCTTATGGGAATAGATGTGAAGGTAACGACCTCTCTTTCTTTTATACTGGCCACGTGTGTGGTGGGAATTGCAGGTATACTTCTTGCCCCGATATACTTCGTGTCATTAGAACTTGGTGGTGGGTCAATTGGTGTCAAAGGGTTCGCATCTGCCGTTCTCGGCGGATTGACCAATCCGTACGGGACGATACTGGGCGGAATATCTCTTGGATTGCTGGAGAACTTCTCCACCCTCTACATCTCTTCTACATACAGAGACATCATATCCTTCTCGGTTCTTGTCGCCGTTCTAATACTCAAGCCTTCCGGAATATTCAACTGGAAGAGCAAGAAGATATAGGGGGTGCGAGATGAAGAAGCTGATATTGATTGTAGGAGCGATACTACTAATAATACTATTCCCACTTTTCACGAATAACATGTATCACCTTTACCTAATGAACAGGGCTTTGATACACTCCATCCTTGCAACAGGGTTGGTCTTCCTTACAGGTTTCGCTGGCCAGATATCGCTCGGGCAGGCGGGTTTTTACGCAATTGGAGCATACACTTCGGCATACTTCACTGTGCGGCTGGGACTACCAATTTCGATTGGGGTTATTGCGGGAGTAGTTCTGAGCGTTGTTGCGGGCTTCCTGCTGAGTATCCCCTCGTTCAAACTAAAGGCCTTCTTCTTATCTCTAGTAACAATCGCCTTCGGGCAAATAGTCTGGATGCTCGTGATAAATCTCACACCGATAACCGGGGGGCCATATGGTTTCTTCGGAATCCCATTCTATTCAGTGGGAAATAACATGCTTTCCTACGGTCAGGTGTTCTGGCTTTTTGGAGGGATACTGCTCGTGTCAGTTTTCATTATGTACCGCATCAAGCACTCTCACTTCGGCAGAGCGATGCTTGCTATGAATGACGATGATGTGGCCACTGAGACCTGCGGAATATCTACAAAGAAGTTAAAGATCGCCGCTTTCGGTTTTTCGGCAGGCTTGGCAGGGCTTGCAGGAGCGCTTTACGCTCATCTGGCAGGATTTCTTTCGCCCGAACCATTCACGTTTTTTGAGTCATCGAATTTCGTTGCGATGGCCGTTGTTGGTGGTCTTAGACACATGAGCGGAGGAGTTGTCGGCGGAATCGGGCTCACTCTTCTGCCGGAATTCCTCAGATTCGGCGGCTGGGAGAACTACTACTTAATGGTGACCTCACTGATCGTTATCGTTATCATAATATTCGTACCCATGGGGCTCGGGCCGATACTTGAGAATCTCTTCAGAAAGGTCTTCAAACTTAAGAGAAGCAACACAAAGACATTGTAAGGTGGGCTGAAGATGGACATACTAAGAACGGAAAAGTTGACAAAGAGATTTGGCGGAGTTGTGGCAAACAATGAACTTTCGATAGGAATTTCTCAGGGAAATATCACAGCTCTTATCGGTCCGAATGGCTCCGGAAAGACGACGTTCATAAATGTAGTAACAGGAGTACACCCGATTACAAGCGGAAAAGTGTATTACAAAGATCAGGATATCTCTCAAATGGACATAAACAGGATAAGTAGATTAGGTATTGCGCGCACATTCCAGAAAATCCGGCTCTTCGAGAACCTATCAGTTATAGAGAACGTTCTGGTTGCTCGAAAGTCGTTTTACAAGTCAGGCCCATTGAGCGTCGTTTTGGGAACCCCGAAGTTTAGAAGAGAGGAAAGTGAGAACAAAGAGAAGGCTCTCGAGCTCTTGAGGCTTGTTGGACTTGAGGAGAGAGCATATGACTCTCCTACCGGCATGGCATACGGATTGAGACGCTGTCTAGAAATAGCAAGAGCACTAGCCCTTGAACCTCAGTTGATTTTCCTCGACGAACCGGCAGCGGGTATGACTAGAGATGAATTCAAGGTGATCATGGACTTGATGATTATTCTTAAGGAAAGAGGAATAACGATTCTACTGGTAGAACACACGATGGACTTTATCAAGGCAGTTGCCGACTGGGTATATGTTCTCAACTTCGGTCAGGTTATTGCGGAGGGAAAGTTCGACGAAATCGAAAAGGATCCACTTGTCCTTAAAGCCTACCTGGGGGAGGATTGATTATGGCCTTGCTTGAAACCATAGATCTTTCAGTCTCGTATAACGAGGTTCCTGCTCTCAGAAAAGTCTCTATAAAAGCCCAAAAGGGAGAGGTCGTCTCTGTTCTTGGACCAAACGGAGCAGGTAAGACAACTCTACTAAAGAGCATTTCCGGACTAGTGGCTTCCGAGTCGGGAAGCAAGGTCTTGCTGAACGGAGATGAGATTCAACATCTGCCGCCCCACAAAATCACCAGGTTGGGGGTAATACACGTTCCAGAAGGAAGGCAGGTATTCCCAGAACTCTCCGTGCAAGAAAACCTTGAAGTTGCTGCTACTAGAATTGGACTCGCAAAGGCTCGCCCAAACATCGAGAAAGTTTATGAGCTTTTCTGGGAACTGAAGTCCCGGAAAAATCAGATGGCCGGCACGCTTTCCGGTGGAGAGCAACAGATGCTTGCAATTGGAAGGGCCATCGTTTCCGATCCATTGATCATGATGATAGACGAACCTTCCATGGGACTGGCTCCTGTTATCGTTAAGAGAATATTCGAGACTCTGAAAAATTACGTCAAGGATACGGGTCTTACAATGTTGATTGTGGAACAGAACGCGAAGCTCTCGCTCCCAATGAGCGACAGAGTTTACATCGTATCGCAAGGTCAAATAAAACTCGAAGGCTCCGTCGATGAAGTGAAGAGCGACGAGAGAATCCGAGAAATGTATTTCGGTGGTAAGTAAGATGAAATTCTCGCTTGACTATAGAGAGAAGGAGAGACTTCAGCTGGAAGTTCCGGCGGGAAGAGTACTTCTTCCGACTTCACCTGTTGAGAGAAGCGGAGAGGGCAGCTCTCTGCGTGAATCGCTACTGAAGCCATTTGATGCTGCTCCGATCCTGGAGCTTGCGAAATCTGCGAAAGAGATAGTCCTGATCGTAGAGGATCATACAAGGCACTCTCCAATCTTTGAGACTCTCTCTTTCATGAAATCGCTTTTCGTCGAAAACAAAATTCCCTGGAGCAAAGTCTCCTTGCTGGTTGCGACTGGAACTCACAGACAAATGACGGCTGATGAGCTAACCGAGAAGTTCGGCAGTTTTTCTCGCGATACCAGAATCCTCCAGCACGATGCAGAAGCAGCCGGCAGGATGAAAGACTATGGAGAATTCCTTGGAGTTCCGATCAGGATAAACGAAGCGGTTGAAGCCGACCTCACAATTGGAGTGGGTTCGATCGTTCCTCACAGGTTCTCCGGATGGTCGGGTGGAGCTAAAATTGTAATTCCGGGCGTCTCTGCATATGAAACTGTCTTTGAGTCCCACAGGATGGCAATTCTGAAGAGCAGAGCCGACGTCGGAGTTCTTGACAATGAGTTCAGGGAACTTATAGATGAAACCGGAAAACGAGTGGGACTTGATTACATTATAAATTTCTACTACGATATCGAAGGAAGAATCGCCGGATGTGTATCGGGCAATCATGTAACTGCGCACAGAGAAGGCGTCAAAGTCGCGAGAGAAGAGCTGCTCCGAGAGTTCCCGGAAAAAGCCGATGTCACCGTGATATCTTCATTCCCCTCTGTGACCGATTTCTGGCAGTGCGGCAAAGCGCTGTACACATCCGATCTTGTTACCAGAAATGGAGGAGACATCGTTATGGTCTCGTCACTCGATGAAGGCTTTGGCGACCATCCTCTATTCGCCTCATTACTCAAGTTGGAGGCAGAAAAGATCCTAGAAAGACTGGACATGATTACCACCGAAGACCCGCTAGCGTATGTGGCGGCCTATGCAGTAAGGAAAGTTATTGAGAAGAAAAGGATTCACATTGTGAGTGACACAAAATTTACAGATCGGTTCAATGAACTCGGGTTAACGGTCCATCAAGATATTCAATCGGTTGTTGACCGAGTGGCGCCGGCCGGCAAAAGCATCGCGGTTCTTCAGAACTCACTTGTATTGCCGGAAATATCGAATAAGGAGGCACAATAATGAAACCGAAAGATCTTGATTACATGAAGCTAAATGAAACACCATACTTCGATGAATCCCGCTGGGTGAGTCCTCTCAACTATGAGAGAGATATCCAGGGAGAAAACGCAAAAGACAGTATCTACATACACGACGTTACGCTGAGAGATGGAGAACAGACTTGTGGTCTTACCTGGAGCGAGGATCAAAGGGTGAGAATCGGAGTTGCGCTGAATGATTTGGGTGTGAAGTCCATTGAGGTCGGAATGCCGATAGTCTCCGACGAGAACAAGAGGGCTATACGTAGACTCGTTGACATGGATCTCGATTCGGAAATCGTTCCATTCGCAAGGTCTTTGAAGAAGGATATCGATGAATCTGTCGATTGCGGCGCCACACGAGTAGTGGTCGAACACGCGGTAAATCCATACGATAACGAGCTTGTCTATGGTGTATCCCCCGAAAAACTGATCGACCGAGTCGTTTCGGCAATACTCTACGCGAAGGAACAGGGCATGAAGCCGACCTTCATGGGCTGGGACGCAACAAGATCGACCCCCGATTATGTCCTGAAAGTCTTCACAGAAGTGGCAAAGCAAGCGAAACCGGAGAGTATTGTCTTTGTGGATAGCTTTGGAGTCGCCTCCCCATTTGCAATCGAGTTCATCTTCACTGAGCTTAGGAAGGCCATTCCGGACATCCCGCTGGAGTTCCACGTTCACAATGAATTTGGTCTGGCAATGGGATCGGTTTTCGCCGCAGTAAGAGCTGGTGTATCAGGCATTCACAGCTCGATCAACGGGCTTGGCGAAAGGACGGGCAACGTAGCTACCGAAGAGGTCGCCGCCGGCCTGAAACTCCTGATGGGGATAGATACAGGAGTCGATCTGAGGAAGATCGGATACACTTCGCGACTGGTCGAGGATATTTCGAAAATCCCAGTGGCGAACAATAAGCCGGTCGTTGGGAAGCGTCTCTTCTGGGTCGAATCGGGCATCGTAGTTGATGCAATCGACAAGTTGAATGCGGCCGGAATTAACGCCGCCATGACCCCGTACCTTCCTTCGCTCGTAGGAATGGGCGAGATAGACGTGAAGCTCGGCGCCTTCAGCGGTCAGGCAAGCATAAAATACTGGTTGAAGAGATTGGGCATACAGGCGACAGAAGACCAGCTTGAAGAACTGACGGAAATTGTGCGAAAGGAAGGACGAATAAGAAACACAGTCCTCGAACCTGACGAATTCAAGAGAATAGTCGGAGATTACATGAAATGAGTCTGATTCTCGTCATAAATCCCGGTTCGACATCAACCAAGGTGGCCGTCTTCAAAGATGGAAATGAAGTGTTCAAGAAGACGCTTTCCCTTGACGATAACATGCTCGACCTTCCCCTTTTTCCCGATCAGTACACAATAAGGAAGGATCAGATCCTCAAAGAACTGGACAGAAACGGGATAAGACCATCCCAACTGACTGCCGTGGCGGCCAGAGGGGGGAGATTGAAACCACTGAATTCCGGAGTTTACCACATTAACAGAGAGATGGTCAGTGACGCCAGGAAGGGCCTTCAGGGCATTCACCCTGCAAACACAGCTGTCGTGATAGCTTTTGAATTGGCTCAGGAATTCGGAATGCAGGCTTTCACCGTCGACCCGATCAGTGTGGACGAACTCGCCGAGTGGGCAAGAATAACAGGAATAGAGGAGATCAGAAGAAACTCACTCTCCCATGCGTTGAACATGAAGGCAGTCGCGAAGAAAGCTGCGACTGAACTGGGAAAGAGGTACGAGGAAGCGAAGCTCATAGTGGCCCATCTAGGAGGCGGCTCCTCGGTAAGCGCCCATCTGAACGGAAAGATGGTCGATCTGTATAACAGTGACAAGGAAGGTCCCTTTTCTGTGGAAAGAGCGGGCGCCCTCCCGACTCACGAATTGGCGGAGTTTGTACGCTCGAGAGACGATTATCTCGAATACCTGGCTCACAGGGGCGGTCTGTTTTCCCACTTTGGAATGCGCGACGTTGAACGGATCGCCGAAGGCGTAAAAAATGGAGAAATCGATTCTATGCCGCTTGAAGCGTACATTTACAATATTGCAAAATACTCATACAGTCTGCTGGCGGTATTTGACGGAGTTCCCGACGCCCTTGCCATTACGGGTGGCGTAGTGAAGTGTGACTACGTCAGAGAAAGACTTCTTGCGAAACTAAAGGGTATAAGAGTTCTTCTTTTCCCGGGAGAATACGAGATGGAAAGCCTTGCCGAAGGAGCGCACAGAGTAATACAGGGGATCGAAGAGGCCCTGGAATACTGAGGTGATGATCGATGATTAATTCCCTTTCTGAGTTCATTCTTGAAGCAAGTAAGTTGCAGAAGCGCGTGAGAGTAAATTGCGTGCAACCGCATGATCGAAAGACGATGAAGGCCATAGAATCAACTGCCTCCTCTAACGGCAATTTTGAATTCACTCTCTTCGGAAGATTGGAAGAGATAAAGAAGGCGGCATCTGAAGGGTTTCTGAACACGACGCGTGTTGTCGAAGGAGAATCTGAAGAAGATAATGCTTCAAATGCTGTCTCTGCTTTGGAGGGAGATACTCCCGCCGTCCTAATGAAAGGCGACATCAATACCACCGTGTTTCTGAGAGAGCTCTTAAAGAGCCCCAGGGTAAGGGCTAGCGGAAGGCTTATAAGTCACATTTCCTGTATGGAGGTCCCCGAGCATCCAAGACTGCTTTTCATAACTGATGGGACGGTCAACGTTGCACCTGATTTGAAGGAAAAGGCAGAGATACTCAGGAATGCCGTTGAGTTTGCAAGATCGATCGGAATAAGTGAACCAAGGGTCGCGGTAATCGGAATAAATGAGCGAGTCTTGGTAACAAATCGCGACCTCGTTGAAGGAGCTGTGTTGTCAAAAATGGCGGAAAGAGGGCAATTTGGAGTGTGTCTCGTGGACGGCCCCCTGCCCATAGATACTGCCCTGAAAAAGGAAGCGGCACTGAAGAAGGGAATTACGTCTAAGGTCGGAGGCGAGGCCGACATACTGGTCTGTTCTAATCTTGAATCAGCGGCCAACCTTATTAAAGGGCTCGTACATCTAGGCAAGTCCAAGACGGCCGGGCTCCTTTTGGGAGCAGGATTCCCCGTTGTTCTCACATCGAGGAGCGACAATGAATTCGCAAAAGCGGTGTCGCTCTCAATGGCGCTAGTGAGTGCGGTGGGCTGAGGTGAAAGAGATGGCAGTAAGCTTTATGGTGGCCAACGAGGATATTCCGGCCAGTGCAAAGGTCACTGGCCTCACCGGCAGGTTGGAAGAGACGCTCGCCGCAGTGGCGGGTACCGGTTTCAACTCTTTTGAGCTCATGATCGCCGAACCCGAAAAAGTGGATGTTGAAAAACTGAAGCGACTCGAGCGACAGTACTCTTTGAAGTGCATATTTCTCTGCACTGGCGAGATGGCAGGAACTGCCGGCCTTTACCTGAACCACATAGACGCGAACGAAAGAAAGAGAGCGCTGAACTCCTTTTTGCAGGCAGCCAAGAAGGCACATGCTCTAGGAGTTAACCTTAATATCGGCAGACTTAGGGGAGTAATATGGTCCGACGGCCTCCAGAGGTCACTCGAGAGGCTT
Source organism: Mesotoga sp. Brook.08.YT.4.2.5.2. (assembly GCF_003351125.1). Taxonomy (NCBI): domain Bacteria; kingdom Thermotogati; phylum Thermotogota; class Thermotogae; order Kosmotogales; family Kosmotogaceae; genus Mesotoga; species Mesotoga sp. Brook.08.YT.4.2.5.2. Next base: position 35,699 of record NZ_JPGZ01000056.1, on the reverse strand, counting down.
GGAGAATCGCTGGAAAAAATCGATTCGTATGTGAGAAGTGAACTCGAGGGCTTGTCCGTCTTGATAGAACCATTGAGGAAGGTGGTCTGCCCGATCCTTAATAACTGTGTCGAAGCCGCCTCTTTTCTTTCTGAGAGAGAGCTGAGGAGTTTTGGAATTCTCCTTGATTCTGACCATTTCGATGAGTTGAAGGATCCCGCTTTTGTAAGTTCGAACATCGAGCTGATAAAACACGTTCACCTAGCAGATACGAATCACAAACCTCTGGGGCGGGGCGCGATTGATTTTCAGAGCTTCTTGAAAATGCTGAGCAAATCGAGTTATGTCGGTGAATACAGTGTCGAGGTCTTCTGCGATGAAGATCAGATAGAAACTCTAAGGGAAACTGCTTCATTTCTGAAAGCTTTCCCTCAAATCCTGGGGGGATCACTTTGAACAGATCGGCAGACACAAATCACTTTCAGGGAATCCAGCAGCAGCTTTACAGATCAATAAGGGATAGCATCGTAGAACTGGAAATCCCTCCCGGAGCGAGATTGACGATCGAGAAGCTGAGAAGAATCTACGGTGTTTCTTCTACTCCGGTAAGGGGGGCTCTCCACAAGCTGAAGGAAGATGGTCTTGTCGCGCCGGGAGCCGCCAAGAGTTTTTACGTAAAGGAGATTCTCGAAAATGACGTCAGGAAGCTCTTCCCGATAAGGCTTGTGCTGGAGAAACTTGCATTGAGTGAATCAATTAATCGGATCGACAGAGAGATCATATCGAATCTGATCGTGAGGATGAGAAGACACCTCTCGGAACCGGAGGAGACAAAGAACAAAGTTCCTTACGATATTGACTACAGGCTGCACAGGGAGATACTCAATAACTGCAATAATGAATATCTAATTGAAATGATGTCGAAGATCTCGATACTGCTCGCCAGAATGCGGAACGTGATCAAATACTACCTTCTTGAACAGCAAAAAGACTGGATAATTAACGAGATGGAGGAACATTTCAAAATCGCGCAGAGCATCCTGGAAGGAGACCTGGAGAAGGCTTCTGCTGCCCTGGAAGTTCATCTCAAGCACTCAATGAATATGATATGTTCTATACTCAGTTCCAACCATATTGACTATGCTGCCAAAGAAAGCTTTGCCCATTTGGAGGATTAGAAATGAAGCATGCTATTTTGCTGTCTTTAAACGACAATGTCGCAACGGTGCTTGAGAAAGTGGATATCGGCGAAGAGATAGAGGTGAAGGGTGTTTCCGGATTGCAGATGCTGGTTGCGAAGGAAGAAATACCTTTCGGTCACAAAGTCGCTGTGAGAGACATCAAAAGAAACGAGAGAATAATCAAATACAATAACAAGATAGGGATTGCAACTTCGAACATCTCGACGGGCCAGCATGTTCACATCCAAAATGTTGTAAGCGAACGAACGGAGATCAAAGAGGGAGGTGACAGGGCTTAGGCCAGATATTATGAAGACCATGATGGGTTATTTAAGAAGTAACGGAAGTGTTGGAGTGAGAAATCACGTCCTCGTTCTCCCCAGTGTTCTTTGCTCTTCGAATGTTGCCAGAAAGATTTCGGCCGCTGTTCCCGGATCGGTAGTGGCCAGCCACAATCAAGGTTGCGCTCAACTGGGAGATGACTTTCAGCAGACTAGAAGAACGCTGATAAATACTGCGCTAAATCCTAATGTGGCAGCCGTTCTTGTTGTTGGGCTCGGTTGTGAAAGGGTGTCCCCACATGAACTGAGGGACGTGATTCTAGACAGCGGAAAACCGGCCGGACTAATAATGGTTCAAGACTACGGAACCGTAGAAGCTGTAGAAAGGGGAACTGCAATTGTCAGGAAAATGGTAGAGGAAGCTTCGAAGAGTGAAAGAGAGGAAGTTCCGCTTTCAAGACTTGTCCTAGGCATGGAATGCGGTGGTTCCGACTTCTCTTCGGGTTTGTCGGCCAATCCTGTAGTCGGCGAGGCTGCCGACATTCTATGGAAGGAAGAAGGTCGTGTGATACTCTCTGAGACCACTGAACTGGTCGGTGCAGAACACCTCCTCTTTGAGAGAATGAAAAACGAAGAGATGAAGAGGCGATTTGCAGGGATGCTAAAGAGAATGATTGATGAAAGCATGAAGAACAGCCGCGATGTGGTGGATAAAGAAAACGTCCCCAACAACATCTCTCCTGGGAACGTACGGGGAGGACTGACCACACTTGAAGAAAAGTCGCTTGGAGCAATGATTAAGGGCGGCAAAGTACCGATAGTAGGTGTTAAAGAGTACGGCGAATTAATTGATCCGGAGCCAGGTCTTTACCTTATGGATACGCCCGGATATGATGTAGAATCTGTCACAGGAATGGTTGCCGGTGGCTCTACAGTTGTGCTTTTTACTACCGGGCAGGGAACTCCTACAGGCAATGCGATAGCACCTGTTATAAAAATAACTGGAAACCACGAAACGGCTAAAAAGATGAAGATGAACATCGATTTTGATTGCAGTGCGATAATCTCCGGAAAAGAGACAGTAGAAGAAGGCGGAAAGAGGCTTTTCGAACTTGTTCTGAGAGTTGCTAACGGCGAAAAGACTAAATCAGAGATTCTTGGACAGGATGATTTCTCAATCTGGAATGTGGGGATAAAACTATGAGTTACAGTGATTCCCAACTCGAAAGTCTTCTTTTTGAGTTATGCTCTGCCAACACAACGAATCCTCCGGGTAATGAAGATCTCGCCGTATCGATAATCGAGAGAACTCTCACGCGAAAAGAAGTGAGCGTAGAGATTCACCGAGTTGCCGATAACCGTTCGAATCTCCTTGCAAGGATCGAACGCGATCCCCGAATCTCATATTTAGTCTTCTCCGGTCATATGGATGTTGTACCCGCCGGTTCAAACTGGAATACCGATCCTTTCAAACCTGAACAGATAGACGGGGAGCTCTATGCCAGAGGTTCCGCAGATATGAAGGGTGGTCTTTCGGCCTTAATTGCGGCGCTTGTAGATCTTTCGGAAGATAGGGAGTTCTGCGGAAACGTGGCTCTTCTTGCCACGTGCGACGAAGAAGTCGGTTGCTCGGGAATACAGTACTTTCTTGAACACAAACCATTCGACATCTCGGCTGTGCTGATTGGTGAGCCCACTTCTTTAGGACTTGCCACCGGAGAGAAGGGAGCGCTCTGGCTTAAACTGAAATTCAGAGGCAAATCAGCGCACGGTTCGCAACCGCAAAATGGAGTTAACGCAGTTATAAGGCTTTTCAGTGCCTACAATGAGCTTTCTCAGGTTCTAGGGAAAATAGAAGGCCTTACTGAGAGCCTGAACATCATTCGAGGTGGATCAAAAGAAAATACCGTCCCCGATGAGGCCGAATGTGTTATCGACATTCGTTTTGCAGAGAACACAGATTCTTCAGAAATCATCGCTCTCGTTGATTCCGTTCTAAGCAAATACAATCAATCAGAGAGAATCATTTTGCTCAACAGGGAGTCTTTCTCCTCTTCAGGCACTCTCACTGAATCTGTTAAGGAAGTGCTCAAAAAGAAAGCCCTGAAAGCCGAAGAGCTCTCAATGACCTACTTCACTGACGGTGCCTTTACTGCATCGCAAGGGATTGAGACAGTAATACTAGGTCCCGGAAGCCCCTCAATGGCGCACAGGTCGAACGAATATGTGGAACTTGAAGAAGTCCATAGGGCCCGAAGGCTTTATGTAGAAATAGCAAGGAACTTCTTTGAAAGGACAAGATAATTATGGGTAGACTCGTAGCATATGAAAACCTCAGGAAGCTCTGCGAAGAGATCCTTGTTTCCGAGAATTTCAACATAGAGGCCGCTCATGAAATAGTGGACGTTTTGTTGGAAGCTGATTTGCGTGGCATTCCTTCACATGGTGTTGCAAGACTTGGTAGGTACATTAAGGAAAGAGATAGCGGAAATATCCTGCTCGATTCCAAGCCATCGATAGTACATGATACTCCGATTTCGGCTACAATTGACGGTAACGGCGGCCCAGGACAATGTGTTTCCAACTACGCGATGGATCTTGCAATAACCAAAGCGAAGAAGTCGATGATCGGCTTTGTCTCGGTCAGAAACTCAAATCACTACGGAATCTCAGCCTATTACTCCGAAAAGGCGCTTTCAGAAAAGATGATAGGGATAGCAATGACCAACAGCTACCCTCTCGTCGTTCCGACTTTCGGGAAGGAGGCCGTTCTCGGAACAAATCCCTTTTCAGTAGCCATCCCTGGATCGAAGAAGGATTTCATACTGGATATGGCTACTAGCGTTGTGACCAGGGGAAAATTAGAGGTTTACGATAGGCTGGGAAGAGACATTCCAAACGGCTGGGCAGTGGATGAAACAGGTAGTAGCACAACCTCTCCCAGAAGGGTTCTGAACAACTTCAACAATCGAAACCTCGGAGGTATTCTTCCCTTGGGAGGATCCGATGAGGATTTTGGTGGTCACAAAGGGTTTGGGATGGCGCTTCTTGTAGATCTGCTGTCTGCCGGGCTATCTTTGGGGACTTGGAGCGCAAAGACTTACTCGAGTTCCCAGGCTGGCGTGTGCCACTTCTTTGGCTGTTTAGACCTTAAGCTCTTTGGAGAAGCTTCACACCTAGTAAGACACATGGAAAGGATAGTCGACGAAATCGTTTCAAGTGACAAAGCCGAGGGTCATGAAAAGATCTACTATCACGGAGAGAAAGAGGCATTAGCAAGGGAGAGATCTCTAGAGTCGGGAATAGAACTGGATAACAAGACAAAACTACTGCTCACAACACTGGCAGAGAAACACGGCATCAAGAAACCTGCCGATTGGCCGCTGACCGGAACTCAACATGAATGAATTGCCCTCTAGAATATCCATCTAAAGATTATTATCGGCCTGAAAGGCAGGCTGTGAACAAAACTATACGCTGATGCTATGCCTGCAAAGTCTGCGATGAGGTCTCCAACCTCCGCGGAACCTCTGCCTGAAATCAGATCCCAGACTTCCTTCCCCACACCCAGTAATGCGGTAAAGGCAAAACCGCCTGTGTCCCCAAGAAGGTAACTTGAAAGGCCAAAGGCGGTATAACTAACAGAATAATGTAAGAATTTGTCGTAACCCGTTACCGCTAAACCAACAATAGAAAAAAATAGAACAAAGAATAGCAAAAAATACTTGCTCAAAAAAGCCTCTTTAGCTCTTGATTAGAATTCGTAGAGTACTCCAAGTCCTGCAGAGAAGAACTCGGGAAGGGGCCAGTAATCTCCGCCGGGGAAGTCTCCCTCCTGGCGAGTTTGATAGTCTTTCACTCTGTAACCCCTGGCAAATCCATTGAGAATCATCTTGTCAGTGATCGGTGTCATTATCTGGAACCCACCACCGACAGCAAGATGAGGAGCTCCGAGATTAAGTATTCCTATCTCCCAGCCGGGTTCACCGAAATTAGAGTCCTGAACTGAACCCACACTAACAAGCAGCCTCACCTTCAGATTGAGTGTCTCGAGAACCTGAAAGTAAATGTCAGCATTTAAAAGGCCAATCTTATTGGTCGGATATCTGATTGCAGCCTGAGCACTCAACATGGTTCCAATCTTATCAGTAAATGGAAGCTGAAGAGAGAGATCAAAAGCACCGGCACCCCATCTCTCTGGCTGATAAACTGGATTAGTGGCATTGATTCCAAAACCACCACCTATAAGCGCTTTAGGCGTAGAGAGACCCAGTGAGACCGCAAAAAGGAGCAAAGCTACTAAAGCGACTTTCTTCATAAATACACCTCCCCTTAATAATTGCAAAGCTATTGGCGTTATTGGCACTATATGACAGATTGATTATACCACAACAGTATTGAGGTTCAAAGCCATTATTGCTGCTCTATTCGGAAGAAAAATACGCCCAGGAAGCAAGATTATTCACAAGTCTGTCCGTTGACGCATCCTTCTTTCAACATCCCTCTTCGCGATATCTTCCCGCTTGTCGAAAAGCCTCTTTCCCTTTGCAAGCGAAATCTCAACCTTAGCCTTTCCCTTGTCGTTGAAGTATATTCTCAGAGGGATAATTGTCAATCCCTTTTCCTTGATCTTCTGATCGAGCCTCAGTATCTCCTTCCTATGCATAAGGAGCCTTCGTTTTCTGCGCGGCTCGTGATTCCAAACATTTCCATGTGTATACTGACTGATATTGCATTCCATAAGAAAGATTTCTCCATTCTCGATCTTGCAATAGGTATCAATCAAAGAAGCGCCTCCAAGGCGCAGAGATTTGACTTCCGTACCGACAAGCTCGATCCCGGCTTCGTATGAATCCATAAGATGGTACTGGAAACGTGCCTTTTTGTTCGTAACTACCGTTTTCATTGAGATCCCTCCGTCTCGCTGAACGGAATTCATTTTAGCACAAGGTCTATGCATTTTAAAAAAGGGATCTTAACAAGATCCCTTTCTATGGTCTGCTCTTTATTTTAGACAAGAGAAAACCATGCCCAACTTATTATAACTCTTATTCGTTGACTCAAATGAAACTTGATAAGTCAATTATGAAAAAAAGCGATTCTCGGTCTGATACTGTCGCTCAGTCAACAATAACAATCGCAGGCCTCTTAACTGATACACCGTCTATTTCGAATTCAAGAGCCGGCCAGGAGCTCGAATCGGGAAATGACAGAATCGTGTTCTGTGACTTGCCTACAAGTACAGTATCCTCGGACTTCGTGCCTCTAATTGTCGGGTTCCAGGCAACCGCGTTTCCAATTTGGAGAACGATATCACTCTTCAGGTTAGCAATCACCTCTCTGGGGAGGTAACCCGCAGTTCCTCCCTGGTGATGAAGTTTCCATTCACCTGCCCTGCCAGCCGTTTCATAGGCCTCTACTAGCCTCTCAAAAACCTGTGAAAGCTTCACTCCTGGCTTCGAGCATCCGATAACCTTTGCATCAATGAGGCAGTTCTGTTCGTGTTGCCTCCTGATATCATCTGATGCCTCAAACAGAAAAGACCTGCTCGAAGAGATTATCAGCCCTCGTTTCCTTGCACAGATACTCGCGAAGCCTCTCTTCCCCAGTCTGACATCTCGCGAAAGATTGTGTCTGTAACTGAGAGAGCTCTCCTCCGAGAAGACCAGTGTCAACACCGGCTCTATATCCCTCTCTGCCATGGCCCTATAGAAAAGCCCTTGAACCTCCAGCTCAGTCATATGACGATTCAAATCCGGCACTATCAGGGAGAAGATTTCATCGCACTCTCTTCCCAGAGCTTTGTACGTGTCGATTTCCGTCTCACTTAAGACGCTCCGCATGGGTGTTATATCAACATACTCGCTTGAGTATCTTCCCGTATCCGATATAAGCTTCCCGTTTACCACGCTGTCCAGCAGCCTTTTCTCTCCGGAGGGCTCAAACCAGCTATACTCAAGAAACCCGAACTCTCCGAGAAGACTTTCATCCAGCTCGATCTCCTGAATTCTCAGCTTTTCAATATTGTTTGTGATCATGTAGACGCGATCCCCTGTTATGAGAATTGAGGCTTCTCCCTCGGTGGAGTTCAGGGTAATGTGACTCCTGGCTCCGAAAGTGAACCATGAGAAATTACAGCACTTGCTCAACAAAAGGGCGCTTGCACTTCTGGCAGCTATTAGCTCTCTCAAGCTCTTAACCCTATCTCTAAACTCTTCTAAAAGCATTATTCCCCTCATTCCTGCCCGCAGCACTTGGTTTATTTCCAGTTTTCTATTCCATTAGGTTCGATCACTTTCGTCCGTGTTCCGACACGCGGTCGATCCATGAATGGTTCCACACTTTCTTTCCAGAGTTTGTAGTGTTCCGTGCATTTATGCTCCATCGCAGCTTCGTCAGACTCGTAAGCCTCATAGAGATAAAAGTGGCACGGATCACTTTGATCTTGAAGAAAATCGAATCTGAGATTCCCCGGTTCTCTTACCGAATTCCTGTGATTTCGGCTTGTTGCTTCGATGAACTCTTCTAAAAACGCACTCTTGACATGAATATCAACTATTGTTACAATCACAGCCTCTCACCCCTGACCAACCTTATAGACATTTCGTTGTGCCTCTTGATTAGTTCTGAGAGTTCGCCATCGACTATCCTGCCGTTCTGGACGCGGATCTTCCCGTCAATCATAACCAGGTCGCTGTTGTGAGGGTCGCATAGAACAAGAGAAGCCACCGGATCGGATAGCCCTCCGGCCATCGAGAGAGTGTCCAGTCTGAAAGCGGCCAAGTCGGCAGACTTTCCCGGCTCGATCGAACCGATGAAGTCGTCCATTCTCAAGACCTTAGCTCCGCCCAGCGTCGCGAATTCCAGAACATCCCTCGGCGAAAGGGCGTCGGCTCCATTGAGGACTCTTTGAAGCATCAGGGCATTTCGTATCTCAAGAAGCATGTTTCCCGTATCGTTCGATGAGCTTCCGTCAACGGCAAGACTGATCCTGATTCCGGCTTCCTTCATCTCTTTCACACGGGCGATTCCCGATCCAAGTCTCATGTTTGAGGAAGGGCAGTGAGCCATGCCGCAGTCATGCTCGGCGAGCCTCTTGATGTCTTCATCGCTCAGCCATACGAGATGGGCGAACCAGCTTCGCTCGTTGAGCCAGCCGACCTTTTCCATGAAATCGACCGGTCTCAATCCCTTTTTCTCGATACAGAAATCGTCTTCGTCCCTAGTTTCGGCGAGATGTGTGTGAAGAAGCACGTCGTATTGCCCGGCGAGTTCGGCCGTCCTGACCATCGACTCTTCGGTCACCGAGAAGGGAGAACATGGAGCCAGGGCTATCCGCAGCATCGAGTGTTTTTCTCTATCGTGATACTTCTCTATTAGTCTTACGGAGTCCTCGATTATCTCTCTCTCGCTCTGGACGACCGAGTCGGGAGGTAATCCTCCGTCTTTTCTGGAGAGAGACATCGAGCCCCTGGTGGGATGAAATCTCACGCCGGTACTGCGGGCCGCTTCTATTTCGCTGTCGATGAACTCTTTCCTTCCCGTCGGGTGAAGGTAAAGCATGTCGGTTGTCGTTGTCACGCCGGAGGCCATCATCTCGTAAATCGCCACTTTGCTGCTGACATATATCGCTTCGTTGTCGAGATTTTTCCACCTCTCGTACAAAAAGACAAGCCAGTCGAACAGCTTGGCTGAGGCGACTTCCTTTACGCTGCGGAAGAGCGACTGATAAAAATGATGATGAGTGTTGACAAAACCGGGAGTGATGATCCGTCCGGCCAGGTCGATCTCCACGTCGCCCGGAGGAGGAGTTCCCCTGCCGACATCGACTATTATTCCATCTTCGACGACGACATAAGCGTCTTTCAGCTCTTCTCTCCTTTCATTCATTGTCACGAGATAGTCTATGTTCTTGAGTACTGTTTTCAAGCACTGCACCTCCGATTCAAAGAGATTCGTCTTCATTCCTGCCGTTCAGTCGTATTACCTTCTGAGCCATTTCAGAGAAGACGTCATCGTGAGTAACTATTATTGATTGATCGAGTTCACCAAAGAGCTCTCTGAGAGAATGGGCAAGAAGTTCTTTTCTCTCTTTGTCGAGATTCGATGTCGGCTCATCGAAGACGGCAAATCTCGCTCCGCTGAGGACCCCCGTCATTGCGGCTCTCAGACAAAGAGAGACCAACACCTGCTCCCCACCGGAGAGATTTGAGAAACTTCTGACGCTACCGTCGCCGTATTCGGATGCTTTGACGGAAACTTCGTAATCTTCGTTCCATCTTATTGACTCTTCGGTCCCGGATATTCGTTGGTAGTCTAGGGTCGCCTTTCGCTCTATCGCGTCCCGAAATCCGGCGGTTATTCTCTCTCCGGTGAGATTGAGATTGTCTCTAATCATCTCTCCGAGTTTGATTTTTCTGGAAGTTTTTTCGCCGGCTCTCTTCTTGAGCTTCTTCTTTTCTTCCATCTCTGCGAAGTTCTTCAGATCTGCCCGCAGAGAGACTATGTCTCTGCCGATGGATATTGTTTCGTCTCGTTTGAGAGCATAACTTTCTTCGGCCTTTGTCTCATTTCTCTTCACTTCTTCTAGACGGCAATAATCGAAGCTCTTTTCAAGAGCAATAATCTCTTTTCTGAGGCCGGTCACTCCAGCCGCCTTCTTTCTGCATCTTTCGAGCGAGGCCCGGCAGAGGCCTGAGTACTCCTCGAGATAGCCCGCAAGAGTCACATGTTTGTTGAATCTTTCATAATCGTTTTTGTTAAGAACCATCGCTCTGCGAATCTCTTCAATCTCCGCTCTCAATCCGGGAAGCTTTCCAAGTTCCTCCGCAAATTCCTTAACAATGCTTTTCTGAGCATCGATTTCGGTCGACCGGGAAGCGAGTTCTTCCTCCGTCTTCTTCTTCAGTTCGTTGAGTGATTTGATCTTGCTCTTGACTTCTTCCAGACGCGAATCCCTTTCTTCAATCTGGTTCTTGAGCGTGGAAATGTGTTTCTTTTGAAGTTCGAGCTCTGTGGAGGCATTTCCAACCTCTTTTTCTACACTCTCGCTCATCTCGTCGATCTCTCCGGACTTTCCTGAAATCGTCGAGAGCTGAAGGAGGAAGCTCTTCGCTCTCTCTTCAAGGTCAAGCTTCTCTTTTTCTAGATCAGCCTTTTCCTTAAGTTTCTTATCTGTCTCTTCTATCGCTTTGAGGGCAAGAGCCCTCTCTTCCGCCAGTTTGCCTAGCCTCGACGGGCTCTCCTTCACTTCTGCAATCTTTTTCGAGAGCTCTCTTTCACCGGAGGCAAGCTCGTTTATAAGACCTTCGATGTATCCTTCATAATCACTTCTATTTTCGATGTTCTTGCATTTCTCATCCAGGAGCGGACAGATGCCAACGGCGAGAGAGCCTCTGTATTCTTCAAGCGCCTTTCTCCGGGAAGCCTTGCTGACACAGGCCTCGTTCAGTTTTTCAAGGAGAAGGACTTCCTGTTTCGCTCTTTCTATACTGCTATCGATTTTCGCCAGCCTTTCATTGAGTTCCTCAGAACCTTCCAGTTTTCCAAGGCTCCTTAAGAGATCCTCAAGCGCGGCCAGCCGTCGCTCAGGCTTCCTGTATTCTTCGAGGATTACCTTAAACGCCTCTTTTCTCGAAAGACACAGGTTGTAGGCTTCCCGCCTCTTGCCCGCCTCGAGTTCCGCCGCTTCCATCTCTCTTCTTAGCTCTTCTCGTTCCTTTTTCAGTTCCTCGAATTGCTTCTCGCTCTCTTCCAGTCTTTCCTCTGAATTCGAGAGCGCTCCGCTTGACCGGGCAACTTCCGTCTGCAGTTCAGCGATTCTCTTCTCAATGGCCGCCGAACGCTCGCCAAGGCCTTCCAGTCTTCTTTTTTCGGCGCTTAGAGCATTTTCTTTCTCCAGTAATCTCTCATAGAGATCGTGGCCGTCCCTGCTTTTGTCAACGATTTCTCTGGCCTCGACCGCCCTCTCTCTTTGCCTCAGATTGCCTTTCAGCGAAGCAGCTTCGTCCCTCAACGACTTCAGCTGCTGCTCAAACTGTCCTCTCTTCGAAGAGAGCTCTCCTTTGATTTCCTCGAGACGCAGTCTCTCTGCTTTGACTTTCTTGAGGGCATCTTCCAGAGACTTCAGTTCCTCTCTTGCCCTGGAGAGGTCCTCCGAGAGAGTCTTCACCCTCTCTTCAACTTCTGTCTTTCTCTCCAGTTGCTGCTCCATGAAGGCGATCTCTCTCTCAAGAGCTTCGTTCTCACTCCTCAGGTCGGTGAGATAACTGCGCATGAAATCCGTTGAGATCTTCCTGTAAAGGTCGACCTGAAAGACCCTGTTGAAATAGTCCCTTCTCGCAGCAGGACTGCCGAGAAACTGATCGGCGATTCTATTCTGAAAAGCTACTATCACGTTCTCGAATGTCTTCGAGATGTCTCCCTGAAGACCACAGATAATTCTGATTTTCTCTATCACGTTTTCCTTCCCGCGGGCAATGAGAAGTTCCCCCTGATGCAGCTCGTGACTTGAACCGGTGCCGAAGACTTTCTCGACCCTGTACTCCAGACCGTCGTCGGCCAGAAAAGCCACGGTAATTTTCGATCTTCTCTCGTTCCACTTGATTGCGTCTTCCTGTTTGTCGCGCAGTCCACCTCCGAAGAGGGCCAGTCCGATAGCTTCGATTATCGATGATTTCCCCGAGCCGTTTCTTCCAAGGATGAGGTTTATTCCCTTCTCGAAGGTTTCGGAATATCTGGAGTGGCTGCGGAAGTTCTCGAGATCTATCGAAGTAATCCTCAAGAGCCACCACCCACTATAGCTTCAAGAAGGGCATCGACGGATTCTTTGAACAGGTCATACCTTCCATCTTCCTGAGACTGCTTCATCTTTTCTATTGCGACCACAAGGTCCTCGCCTCTTGCTCCGAGCTCCTTCCACTCCCTGGAGCCGAGTATGACCTCTCGTTCGATGTCTCTCGCACTCATCAGTCTGTAGTCGTCGAGAGTGATCTCTCTATCCGTTCTCCTAACTCTAACAAAGGCCTTAAGGGCTCCGGAAGACTCTATCTCCCTCTCCAAACGCCCGGGATCTACGTAGAACTCTCCGCTTCCCGTTACCGTAACGAGTACTATGGCTCCTCTATGAATCTCATGTTCGTTGACAAATCCGTCAAGGTCGTCGCCCTCACCGGGAAAAACGGAGAATTCCTGTCTTTCCCTCTTGCGAGAGTCGTGAAAATCGGCTGTTCCGCTCTCCGTATCGAATACGTAAAATCCCTTTCTATCTCTCTCCCAGACGTCCCAGTATTCGAGCGATCCGGGCACGAAGAAGAACGGCTCTTCCAGAGGAAAAGCGAGTTGAGAATGCAGATGTCCGCCTCCGGCATAGATCACCTTCGACCTGAGAATCTTCAAGACTTCGGGTGACACAAGGCCGGGAATGAAGTTGTCGTTCCCGGGCGCGGTGTGGATAAGTATTATATTGTCTTTGCCCTCAAGAAAAGAAGAAGCTTTGAGGATCATCTCCTCTGCCATGAAGCCGGGATAGCCAAGTCCGAACACTTTGATACCTTCGATGCTGACGTTCGGAAAGACGATGTCCTTTTCGCCCTGAACCGGGCAGAGCAGCTCCAGATACTCTGTCTCATGGAGAAATCTCAGCCAGGACTCATTCGCGCTAAAGCTCTTGTCGTGGTTTCCCTCTATAGCCAGCACCCTGATACCGTTTTCTTTCAGTCTGGAGAGAATACTCTGCGTTCTGGCAAGAGTGTCGGGATTGATGTCTCTCTTGTCAAAGAGATCACCCGTTATGAAGAAGGCCTCCGGTTTGTTCTGAACGGCCCAATCAACTACATAGTCAAAGGCTGAAAAATAATCTTCGTATCTTGCAGACGAATAGGGGCTGTTCGGGGAGCCGATCGGTCTTCTCCCAAGGTGAATATCCGAGCAGTGAAGGAATCTCAATTCGATGGACTCACTTTCTGAATTCCAGAGGCGTTGCGGCGCCGGAAGCATCTCTGGTGAGTTTCAGGTCACCGGTCCTGACGGCAAAGAGCTCCGTCGTGTTGCACACTGTTCCTGCGAACAGGTGGCCGCCAACTGCGCTTCTCGAAGGCCCGGCTAACGCGACGTGAAGATGCGGGAATGGAAAATCGCCCTTCGACGATACATTTCCCGATATGTGAATGAGCTCATGTGGAACAGAGATCATCTCCTTTTCGTACTGCTTTTTGGACACGTTGTACCAGCCGATCTCGAAATCTCTCAGCATCCCTATTCCGCTGATAACAACAAGTGAATCCAGGTTGTTCTCCGTAAGTGTTTGAACTAGAGTGTGGATGAAATCCTCGCCATCCTCGAAGCGAAAGAATAGTACTCTCTCACCTTTTCCAAAAATCATCTCATCACCACCTGTATTACGATTTTACTACATCTGCCGCACCCCCACATTTGCTAACAGTTACAGTCGAAAGACATCCAGCAAGGGCTTTGATGTGAGATTTTCTTCACCCTGGTCTGATGATAGAATCGAATCGAATTGCATTCACTTTCTCCTGGAGGTTTCGTTATGTCTGGTCAACTGTTCTTCTTCATCGTTCTCATTTTCTGGGTCGGATTCGACGTCTATCTTTTCTTCTTTCACAACAGAGAGATCAGTGGAAAACTCCAGGAGAAACGATCGAAATATATTATGCTTGCTTTCGTTCTATCTGGCATGTTTGGAGCGGTGGCTGTCGACGGCAGCTCAAAGGAAGCGTTCATGATGCCGTTCCGTCCTCATAGATGGGTTGGGGTTGCATTGATGATCTTCGCGGTCGTGGTCCGTTTCCTCGTAGTCAAGCAGCTGGGCTCTTCCTTTGCAATCGATGTGGGGGCCCTTCCCGGTCAAGAGCTGAGAACGGATCGACTGTTCAGAGTAATCCGTCATCCTGCCTATGCCGCCGAGATAGCAGGCTTTCTGGGTCTTGCACTCGTCTTCGATTACCCGCTCAGTTCGATCCTTGCTTTCATACTCCCGACGACAGGCATACTTTACAGAATCGTCGTGGAGGAAAGAAATCTCGAATACATCTTCGGAGATGTTTATAGGGATTACTGCAAAAAGACGTGGCGGCTAATTCCTTACGTGTTTTAATCAATTAGGAGGTGAAGAATTTGAAATCATACAGGAAGGAACTTTTTTTCAACACCGCTACCAGGCGAGAGATAATCAACATTACTCCAGATGTCGAAAGAGCGCTCAAAGAAAGCGGAATCCAGGAAGGACTTCTGCTCGTGAACGCAATGCACATAACTGCAAGTGTGTTCATCAACGACAATGAATCCGGGCTTCATAATGACTTCGAAAAATGGCTGGAAAGGCTTGCGCCCGAGAAACCATACTCGCAGTACGAACACAACGGATTCGAGGACAATGCGGACGCCCACCTGAAGAGAACCGTTATGGGTAGGGAAGTAGTAGTAGCCGTTACTGAAGGAAGACTGGACTTTGGACCATGGGAGCAGATCTTCTACTATGAACTGGACGGTATGAGAAGAAAGCGAGTTCTGATAAAAATAATCGGCAATTAAGATTCGAATTGTAACGGTTTTCAGAGGCTTTGTCAGATATACCGGCCTAAACAGCTCCAGACAACCAGGGAGTCTCTTGTTTGCCTTTGCGAAGGTCTTTCTAAGATGTTATGGTAATAATAACACTTATTATGTATGGAGGTGCTATCAATGAGCATTGGAGAAGCATCACTAAACTCCCAATCGGTCGTTTTTCTCGACGGGGGTTTGGTTGATGTTACACCTTTTGCGAAGAGGGTTGGAATCAAACTGCCGGTAGTTATCACGGAGAATCTCTGGAATGAAATGGTTAAGACCGACGAGAATTCCAGGATGTACGGACAAAAAGAAGAGAAGCGGCTCGACAGCCTGCTTTCCACATTGAGCATGGAACTGCTTAAGGGAAGAGCGAAGGATCTCTCGTTCACTTTCCTGATCTGCAAAGACCCGAAAACAACCAGTTGCAGGCTTCTGAAAGCATGCTACAAGGAAAGAGATGACGGTAATCGGTTCATAAGGATTTCTTGTTACAACGAATCTAACTGACTCTGGAACAGGCACGAGCTTTTATTTACAATATCGACTTGTTCTGGAAAGAGTCGTTGAGCTATAATGAGCTAAACGAACGCGAGGTTTGCATATGAACAATAAGACTTACAGAGGAAAAAACAGAAAAGCTATGATGATGTACGGCAACGCCCTTGTTTCTTCGGGTGCTTAGCTGTACCTGAGAAAATAGAAGCGGGGCGTCTCAAAGGAGACGCCCTTTTTTTATATCAGGAGGGATTTGTATGAAGAAGTTTCTAGTGTTACTGGTTCTACTGGGAGTCGTATTTGCGTTCGGTACCACGAAGATCAGGATTGGCGCCACTCCAGTTCCCCACGCCGAGATTCTCGAGGTAATCAAGGCCGACCTATCCGAGCTGGGCTATGAGCTGGAAATCGTTGTGTTCAATGACTATGTGCTTCCAAACATCGCCCTTTCCACAGGGGAACTCGACGCGAATTACTTCCAGCACGTACCCTATCTGGAGTCCTTCACTTCACAAAGAGGAATTAAAGGGCTGGTCTCAGCAAAGGCCATTCACGTCGAACCAATGGGGTTCTTTCTCAAGAAACCTCTTTCAGAGCTCGCACCAGGTGATAAGATCGCGGTTCCGAACGATCCGACGAATGAAGGACGGGCACTGATTCTGCTTCACAACAACGGGCTTATTGAGCTCAAGGATCCTTCGAAGCTGGAATCCACAGTTCTGGACATCAAAGAGAACCCAAGGCAGTTGACCTTTGTTGAAATCGAGGCCGGGTTCATTCCAAGGGTCTACACAGAAGACAAGACCGTCGCCGGTGCCGTCATTAACACCAATTACGCTCTTACCATCAACCTAAATGCAGTCAAAGACTCGGAGTTCATTGAAGGTGGTGAATCTCCGTATGCAAACATAATCACAATTCGAGAAACTGACAAAGGCGAAGCATGGCTCGAAGCTCTCATCAGTGTGTTGACGTCGGAGAAGGTAAGAGACTTCATAAACGAAAAGTATGATGGTGCGGTAGTACCCGTCTTCTGAGGTTTGATGCTTTGATACTGAGCGTTGACAGACTTAACCTCTCTTTCGAAGACAAATCGGGAAGGAGAAAGATCCTCGATGATGTCAGCTTCTCTATCGAAGAGGGCGAGATTGTCGGAATCGTAGGGTTGTCGGGAGCAGGGAAAACCTCTCTGCTCCGCACCCTTAACCTACTCCAGCCGGTGGACAGCGGATCGATCATGTTCGACGGCCAAAACATAGTCGGGCTTAACGAAAGCAAAGTGAGGAGCATTAGAAAGAAGATAGGAGTGGTTTTCCAGAGCTACAACCTGTTTCGCTACAGAACCGTCTACCAGAACATCGCTTTCCCTCTGAAAATTCAGGGAATCGGCAGGGGCGAGATCAGGGAAAGAGTTATGAGTATCGTTTCGGAGCTCGGCCTGGATCACAGGCTGAGCGCCTACCCTTCGCAGCTCTCCGGCGGCGAACAGCAGAGAGCGGCGATCGCCCGCGCTCTCGTAATGGATCCAAAGCTGATTCTTCTCGACGAACCCACTTCCGCGCTCGACCCGAGGACTACAGGCAGACTTCTCGATCTCGTAGTGAATCTCAACGAAAGACGCAGTGTCACCTTCGCGGTCGTAACCCACGATATGGATGTCATTAAGAGAACCTGCGACAGAGTCGCGTATTTGCAGAATGGGAAGCTGCACTTCTTCGGACCTACGCACGAATTCTTCGTCAAGATTGAGAACAATGAAGTGAGTGACTTTGGAAGCCCTCTCGAGCTGGAAAGAAGCGTCCTTTCTGGGCAGAAGCGGCTCTTGAGAGTACTCTTCTGGGGAGAGCGTACCCACGAACCCGTTTTATGGGAGATAGCGAGGGAGTTCGATATAATGATCAACATTCTGTACGGGAAGATCGAAGAACTGAAGAACGGGCCCTTCGGAACATTGATCATCGCGATTGATGGGCATAAACAGGATCTGTTCATAGAGAAACTTAGGGACTCCGTCTTCTTTCTCGAGGAGGTCCGGTGATGTTCTCACAAATACTTAAGGCGACGCTCGAAACTCTATACATGCTTCTTCTCTCCGGTTTCCTGGCAACTGTTTTCGGTATTCCGCTAGGCGTAGGTCTTTACCTCTGTTCAAGATCGCGAAGGTTGAAGACTCTCTATGCGCTGCTCGATCTGCTGGTAAATATCTTCAGATCAATACCTTTCATTATTCTCGTGTTGCTTCTGATTCCCGTTACGAAAAACGTAATGGGGACGATAATCGGGCCGAATGCCGCAATCTTCAATCTGACTATTGCAGCTATACCTTTCATGGCGAGGCTTTCGGAGAATTCTTTCAATGCCGTGCCTTCGGGAATAATCGATTCGTCAAACTCAATGGGATTGAACAAGTGGCAGATGGTCACAAAGGTTCTGATACCGGAAACACTGCCCGATCAGATAGGCAACATAACCGTACTCTTGATCAATCTCGTAACCTACACCGCCATAGCGGGGGCAGTCGGGGCCGGAGGTCTCGGTCAGCTGGCGATCAACTATGGTTACTACCGGTTTCAGTGGGACGTAGTTCTCTACGCTGTGATCGTTCTCGTGGCGATCAGTCAGCTTCTTCAGTTCACTGGAGGAAAACTGGCGAAGGGATTGCGAAAATAACTTTGGAAACAAGGTTTTTCGGAAGCGTCTCGGAAGTGAATCATTTTGACTTTCGTCGTCGAAGCCAGAATGTTGTAAACTGGTACCGGGCAAAACAAGTTGATTGGAATACAGGTTTGCCCATAAGGGTGAAGCACTATGAAAAGACTGCCGGTCGACATCGATATGTTGGTCAATTTGATGGATACTGACCAGAGAGAGTACGATGCGATTTCGTATCTAGATACGGAGACAGGAAAGATCATCTTCTATCAAGAAGATTGTTTTCCGGACGAACTAGTAAACTGCGAGGTTGAAAGAGAAGAGATAACTGAAGACCTTCTGAAGTACTCCTGGATGAGAATCGAAGATTTGTACACTTATTATGACTTGTTTTGCGGCGATGAATCGGAAAGATTCGAGGATATACCGTGGATTACTCCAGGAGAAAAATTCGCACTGATCGAAGAGTTCATTTACACAAGAGTGGAAGAAAGCGTCAGGGATGAAGTCTATTACGATATTTCGGGAAGAGGTGCATTCTCTAAGTTCCGCACATTTCTCGAACATCACGGAGAATACAAGGACGCATGGTTCAAATTCGAAAGTGAGAACTTGACAAGGATTGCTGTTGAGTGGCTCAACTCGATAGGAATCGATCCGATCGATACTTCTGAACAGTGATCTCGGTCTTCTCTTTGAAGTAAATCTCGCGGAGATTCGTCTGTATAAGAAAGACTGCCCGGGCCTTTTCTTTTGTCGGTTCACATAATTATCCATGAGTCTGGGAGTCATGTGCCATTAATACGCTGGTTCTTGCGTGAATGCTATGGTTCGCTCCTGATGGTCCTGATTTTAAGTCCTCCCTTGAGGGAAGAAAGCCACGGAGTGGCGGAGGGTATCTCTGAAGGAACGAGTGCAAGATCGAGAGAACGAGAAGACGCTTTGAACTTGAGATGAAGCTTCGCTTCGAGAAGGGTGGTATTCGAGACTGCCAAGAGTGGTGAGAAAAGCAGATCTGAATGTTGTCACTGCAGGTTGACAGATCTAAAGAGGCGAAAAACGATGCGAGACGCGCTTCAAAGATCACACACCCCACCGCAAGCGGTCCCCCCCGCTCAAGCGGGGATTTAGGATCATGATCGGAAGAGCGGTTCATTCTGCACTTCGTGTCGAGGTACTTAGCTAGGAAACGCGAGATGATGAAAGAGCGTGAGACGGATGAGATGAGATCCAGTTTGAGCAATCGAGAGGGGATTTAGGATCATGATCGGAAGAGCGGTTCATTCGGCACTTCGTGTCGAGGTTCTTAGCTAGGAAACTCGAGATGATGAAAGAGCGTGAGACGGATGAGATGAGATCCAGTTTGAGCGCTAGAGCGGGGATTTAAGATCAAGAGGGTAGAGATGCTTGAAACCGTGATTATTGATGATGGTTACCGATTCTGGAACTGAGGAACGAGATGACTGAGATCCATTGAAGATGATGTCAGTAATTATGAGGGTTCACAGGAGGATCAGAGCGTGAAGAACACTGGAGTGTCGCTGGAAGAAGGTAGTTCAAAGCAGTTGACGTTTAGGAGCCTGGTAATAGGGGCGCTCGGGTCGATAATTATCACTACCAGTTCAATGTACGTCGCCTTGAGAATGGGGGCTCTTCCCTGGCCGACCATTTTTGTTGCAGTAATGTCGCTGGCAATACTCAAGGCCTTGGGCAGGACTAACCTGAACGAGATAAACGTTACGCACACTGCAATGTCTTCCGGAGCAATGGTGGCTGGCGGTCTGGCCTTTACGGTTCCGGGCATCTGGATTCTTGAGGCTTCCTCAGAGGTAAGTTTCCTGTCACTGCTAGTCGTTACATTGTCAGGCACTATTCTGGGAGTTGTATTCACTGGAATGATTAGACGTTATTTCATCGAGAAGGAGAAGCTGCCTTTTCCCATGGGTTTAGCTTCCTACGAGACAGTTGTTGCCGGTGACAAAGGGGGGAAGAAGGCAAAGTACCTCTTTTCCACCATGGGGGCCGCTGCCGTATTTGTCGCAGTAAGGGACGGGCTGGGATGGATACCCTCTGCGTGGTCTTCGGTCCGGCTGTATTCAAGAAACATCTTCTTTGGAATGTGGATATCCCCTATGGCCGTTGGCATAGGTTACATAATCGGACCGCTCTTCACAGGAGTGTGGTTCCTTGGAGCTGTTATAAGCTACTTCTTCTTGATCCCCGTTGGAGTTGCGGTCGGATGGTTCGCTGATGTCGGCTCTGCGACGGCTTTCAAAGATAGTCTCGGGATCGGACTGATGGTCGGCACCGGTGTTGGGATACTGCTCAAGGGAATCTTGCCGCGGGCAAGAGAGATCTACCTTCCCGTAAAGAGCAGCGGGAAGGGATCGCGAATGAAGACGCTTCGCTGGATACCTCTGGTTTTTGCGGCCATCGCTCTCTTCCTCACAACTTTGACGGAAATGACTCTTGTCTCTTCTCTACTTACAATAGTTGGCGTATGGCTTACGACGGCCATGGCCGCCTCGATAACCGGACAGTCGGGCATCAATCCTATGGAGATATTTGGCATCATCATTCTTATTGCCGTGAAGTCAGTCGCCAGTCTCGGCACAATCGAAGCGTTCTTGGTGGCGGGAGTAGTGGCAGTTGCTTGCGGTCTTGCTGGCGATGTACTGAACGATTTCAAATCCGGCTACCTTTTGAAGACCAACCCCAGGGCTCAGATCGTCGCCGAGACGGTCGGCGGAGTAATTGGCGCAGTAGTCTCGGTAATCGTTCTCTTTATTATGTTCAGAGCCTATGGTACAATGGGCCCGGGAACGGAACTCCCCGCGCCACAAGCGTACGCCGTTTCCACCATGGTCGGTGGTCTCCCAAATACTCCGGCCTTTTTCTTCGGCTTGATGATTGGGATCATAATCTATCTTATGAAACTACCGGGGATGACGCTTGGAATTGGCATGTACCTCCCTATGGAGATATCTACCGCCGCATTCGTTGGAGGCGTTATTAGCTTAATTGTCGGCAAGATCAAGCCAAAATCGAAGGAGACCGGAATGATAGTGTCGTCGGGACTTCTCGGAGGCGAAGGTATAACGGGAGTAGTTTTGGCAATAATCAGGGTTCTAACAGTTAGCTAATAGAATAGAGGAGTTGTTTTGAAACACATTCACGCAGTGGGCAGAGTCCCTTTCAATCGCGTTCACATTTCTCTAAAATGGTTATTGCTCGGCGCCGTTGTCGGGGTAGCGGCCTTCTTCATCGTCAGTCTTTCAATGGAGAGGATCGAGTCACCTCACTTCTCTGCTCAGCTGTCCGCGGCTCGACTAATGGCCTCTTCCATAGCTGAACTTTCAGCTTTCCGGGAGTCGCTGGGCATAGAAATCGACCCATCCGTCGACCCTAATTTGACAGGGCTTATTGGACCGGAATTCACGGAGTTGACAACTACTCTAGGAAATCTGCAGGCGAAGAGAACCTCGACCAATCCGGACTTCGCGGCTCTCCTGGTGAAGTACTTCAAAGAACTCAATCTCAAGAGAGGCGATCCCGTAGCTATAGGAGCGAGCGGTTCTTTCCCCTCGCTTCTTCTAGCCACTCTCTGCGCCTGCGAAGTTTTGGAACTTGAACCCCTTGTGATCTATTCGATTGGCGCTTCAGAGCACGGCGCCACACATCCGGAATTCACCTTTGTTACGATGCTGGAAAGACTTGTAGAGGTAGGGCTGCTTAAAGACAGCCTGATCGCAGTCTCTCTGGGCGGTAATTACGATACGGCAAGTGGAATGTTTTTCCCGAAAGCTCGTGAACTGATGACGGAGATTGCTTTATCCAGCGGAAAGACCTTTATATATGAAGAGTCTCTTCAAGCAAGCATTGAAAAGAGACTTGAGCTCTATCTTGAAGAGTCGGCCGGACTGCCTTCTGTCTTCGTCAATATCGGGGGAGCAAGCACAAACTTCGGCAACAGCCATCTAGCTCTCAGCCTGGATAACGGTGTTTTGACTTCGTTCTCTTCGATCCCTAAAGGAGATGAAAGGGGACTGATTTTCGAGTTTGCGGAGCTCGGTGTGCCCGTGATTCATCTGCTGAACATCAGAGATCTCGCGATGGAGAATGGGATTCCGATCGACCCCGTTCCTCTTCCGGAGCCTGGAACCAGCGGAGTATATTTTGTCGATAGCTACTCGTTGCCTCTGACTTTGACCTTTCTATTCCTTATGATCCTCTGCGTTGTTGCGGGAAAGGTGATTAAGAAATGACAAACTGGCTGCTGGCTCTGGTCGCATTGTCTATCCTTCTGCTCTTTCTCGTCATTGAGAATATTCTCTCGAGAAAGAGAAGAAAACGGTTGAAAATCGCAGTCCAAGTGAACGGAACCAGAGGTAAGAGCGAGACAGTAAGACTAATTCACGCGGCCCTAAAAGCAAACGGCTTCAGCGTACTGGGAAAGACGACGGGAACCGTTCCTCTATGGATAACCCCCGACGGGAGACACGTCGAAGTGGTTCGTCGCGGCCCTGCAAACATACAAGAGCAATTCCTCGCATTGAAGAAGTCGGAGAGGGACGGCTGCAATGCTTTGGTCGTGGAATGCATGGCTATTAAGCCCGAGATGCAGCTTTCAAGCATGAGAATAGTCGAAGCAGACATTACCGTCATCACGAACGCTTATCCGGATCATATCGAAGAGATTGGAGCCGACGAAATCGAGACGGCCAAAGTGCTTTCTCTATCTATTACTCCAGGCGGAATTTGCGTTCTGGGAAACGTTTCGTCTGACGCATTGGAATCTGTAGAAAAACACTGTTCTAGAATGAATACTAGATTGGTTACTGTCATCCCGAAAGGAGAGGACACGGCCGGATTCAAATTCGAGCCAAATGAGGAAAACCTTTCTATCGCACTGAAGGTTGTAGAACTAATTGGTCTGGACAGAGAAAAGGCGCTTGAGGGAATGAGAGAGGCGCTGCCTGATGTGGGGACATTCAGGTATCTGCATCTCGGCGACGGGATAAATGATACCGTCCTGGCAAATGCGTTCGCGGCCAATGACATTCGGTCCACTTCTCTGCTTCTGAAAAAGGCAAGACAGGATTTTCCCGATAGACCACTCGTCGGATTCTTCAACTCCAGAGACGATAGGCCGGACAGAGCTCTCGTCTTCGAAGAAATGATTAGAGAGTTCGACAGGATAATAGTCAGAGGACCCGTTCCTCAACGAATACTGAAGAACAAGAACGTAGAAAAGCTGAAAGACCCGAGCCGGCTCGATTTGCTTCTTGAAGGGCACGAGCTCGTTTTCGGATTCGGAAATATACGCGGCCTTGTCCAGTGGCTGAGCGGGTTGGAGGAGATTCGATGAGTCCTGCATTGTTCTCGATTGGAATCGTCATAAGTACTGTATTCTGGTGGGTGACAGGGTTGTCGGCTGGAGGGCTTGTAACACCGGTCTACCTGTTCATCTTCATTGAACAGCCTTTGAGGCTGCTGTATACATGGGGTGTCGGTCTGGTCACATTCCTGATTCTGAACCTTCTCCAGAGATATCTGATTCTCTACGGAAGAAAGAGACTCGCAATAGGAATTCTTCTCGGAGTCGTCGTCAAGCTTTCCCTCGACACCTTTCTTATGCCCAATCTCCCGGTAGAACTGTTCTCAACCGTAATTGGAACCGTCGTTCCAGGGCTGATCGCGAATGACTTTTACAGGCAAGGAGTAGTGAAGACCTCTCTTTCGCTTATCTTCGTCACAGTGGTTGTCTGGTTGACAAACATACTGATAAAATCGATCATGCTTGTCTAAGAGTTCCCGCTAGCCGAAGAGCACGAGTCTTAACACAAGATAAAGGTTGGAAATGCCGAGAGATATAATTGCCGAAGGGAACCCGATCTTCATGAAGTCGAGGAAACTGTGCCTGTTTCCATACTCCTTGTTTACCATCTCAAAACACATCACATTCGCAAGATGACCGGTCACAGTTCCGTTTCCCCCGAGGTTTGCCCCAAGAGCAAGAGCAATCCATAGATCGTACTGAAGAGGGTAGTGAACGGAAAGCTGCGCCACGATAGGAATGAAGATCGTAACAACCGGAATGGCTCCAGTAACCATCGCTATCATTCCGCTTACCCAGAGAATAAGCATAGAGAGAACGGCCGGGTTGCTCGAAAGATTCAAAGCCAGTGCGGAAAGCTCTCCCGTTATTCCCGTGCTTTCAAGAGAGTGTGCAAGCGAGAAAAGTCCAATGAAGAAGAGAATCGCGTTCCAGTCCACTTCGGTAGCAACCGATTCGAAATTCTTTCCCGTATAGAGAAGCAAGAATGAAGCTCCAAGCACTGCGAATAGCGACATTTCTATGTCAACGATACTGTGCATGATAAATCCGATGACCACAACTACCACTGTTCCGAGGCTGACATACATCAATCTCTTATTGGTTATGACTCCATCGAGTCTTAACCCCTGAATCTCTTC
Source organism: Mesotoga sp. Brook.08.YT.4.2.5.2. (assembly GCF_003351125.1). Classification (NCBI taxonomy): domain Bacteria; kingdom Thermotogati; phylum Thermotogota; class Thermotogae; order Kosmotogales; family Kosmotogaceae; genus Mesotoga; species Mesotoga sp. Brook.08.YT.4.2.5.2. The sequence continues at coordinate 11,062 of NZ_JPGZ01000056.1, read as the reverse complement.
CTTTTTTCCAGATATTGACGAGAGACCCTTCAGAATCTTGAATCTGGAGATCATCATCAGGGTGACATAGGTCAATAAGAGCGGAGCAAGCACAAGACCGCTGAAAGTCATGAAAGGAATCTTGGAGGCGTTACCAATAATGATGTTTGGAGGATCGCCTACCAGAGTCATACAGCCGCCGATGTTTGAAGCCAGAATCATCACCGCCGTGAACCCGAAGGGGTTGAATCCCGCAGTATCTGCAACGAAGAAGATTATCGGCATGAACATTATCATTGTAGTGACATTGTCCAGAACCATAGAGAAGAGAGCGATTAGCGCCGAAAAGAGCCCCGACAGCAGAAGAATGTTCCCCTTCGTTGCTCTGAGAGTACGGACCGCCACATATTGAAAGAACCCGGTAGATTTGAGCACGCCGACTATCACCATCATTCCTATGAGAAGAAATATGGCGTTGAAGTCGACAAACTCAGATATTGTCTCTATTCTCATTGTCTCAGAGACTTTGAGCACCACCAGCAACATACCTGCCGTAAAGGCAATCAGCACTCTCCGTCTTTTCGAAAGGACAATCAGAGTGAAAGTCAATATGAAATAGATTACAATGAATATTCTGTCCACAAGTCTCATTCTATCCCAAAATGCTTAACAAATGAAGAGGGCGATATGCATCACAAATAATCTACTTGAAAAGGGGAACGTTGCATCAAAAATGAAACTACTCGAAAGGTAAGGATGAAGGGGATAATCTTCGCGAATGCCAAGTTGAAAGAGGTAGGGGCGAAGATGAAGAGAATAGACATGACTGGATTGATTGAGAAACACTCAGAGAAGTACAGGAAGGCTGGAAAGAAGGAGAAGAGTAGAATCCTTGACGAATTTATTGAATTAACTAAGTACAACCGGAGCTATGCATCACTAAAACTTAGGAGAGGTTATTCTAAGAAGAACAAGAGAAGCAAATTCACAAGGAGTCGCGGAAGAAAGAAGAAATATGATTTCGAAGTATTGAGAAAACTAAAGGACGGAAGCACCTGCGGTCCCTGCCGAAGCGGCTAAACGACAACTGTCAGGCCGCAGGCATATGTATCGTGCTTTTGATAAGCGCTCTTGCATAATATCGTCGAAAAGCGACCGACGAAATGACACTGCTGTTCCGGCCGGACTGAAATGACGTAAGTACCGCTTCGCGATCTGGAATCCAGAAGGCCGTCCATCTTCAGTTCGTTATATGCTTTCACAACAACGCTCCTGTTCAGCCTGAGCAACTTCGAAAGCTCTCGCTCGGAAGGAAGTCTTGTGCCCAAGAAATCTCCCCCCCTCATTATCGCTGTTCTCAACTGATCTATCAGCTGCTTGAACAAAGGGACTCCAGAGCCTCTTTCGACGACGATTTTCAGCCCAAGCATGGATTCACCTCCTCAAACAGATTATACTTCGACACTAGCAATTGACCATACCATTAAGCCGTCAATAAAACATGCCGTTTATCTTCCATCGATCTGTTTCTCTTCTAAAATGACTCAGCTGAATAACATGGTCAAAGACTTCAATGCAAAGCGGATCGCTCCAATTGCCAGGATCCGACTGCCATTGTTCTGATGGCAGACATATAGCTTGAATATGCGAAAGCGATAGATTGGCAGAAATCGAGGCGAGGGATTCTCGGTATTCTATAAGAAATATTCAATTAGGGAGGAACAAATGAAAAGAAACGATGCTAAGGAGAAAAGAAAGCGTGGCGGGAAATTAACTATCTCTTGAACTACACTAGATCATCTTTTCGGAACCGGCCAGGACGAGACCCGCCTTTTCCTTGATACGACTACTGTTTTTGTACAGCCATTTGAAGACATTCTTTGCGAAGCGCGCTTCTTCAGTCAATTCTTTCGCAGTGAAGTAATGAATCTGGATGATCGAAATAGCAGAAAGAAGATAGACAAAACTCTCCCTCTCGCTCGAGGAAAGAGTGTTTTCTGAGGAGTATCCTTCAAGCAAGTACGGAAGCAAATAGAGGAAAAGCGATGGAGAACCCATCTTCAGAAACTCGGCGAAGACGCTATGAACTAGATAGGCAAGATCTAGCACTTTCACTTCTCGAGTCGCACAATCAAAATCTACTATCCCCGAGACCTTCCCCTCGTGGATGATTATGTTCCCTGGATGGTAGTCGCCATGGATGATCTGGACCGGCAGTCTATAATATATCTTGTAGAAATCGGTGAAGAATTCCTCAACACTTTCGAGTTCCATTTCTAAGTCCCCTGCACTGAAGTACCGCAGGGCAGCTGTCAGCGACTTCAGCAGATTCGTTCTTTCAAGCTGATCGTCGTCGATTTCTTCTAGAGCTTTGTGGAGCCTTCCAGTGAAAATGCCAAGCTCAACCGCCAACTCCGGAGTGGCATGAGAGATGTCGGAGTCGGCCTTTTCTCCTTCTATGTAAGAAAACAATGAGTAAACGTACTTGCCGATTGTTATTTCAAACTCGCCGTTGCGGGCATAAACGGGAGCCGAAACAGGAACTCCGGTACCGACAAGATTCGCCAGAAGATCACAACGACAAGATCCGGCAGGAACACTCGCGGCCCTTCTCTTCAACACATACAAACGACTACCTGAGCTGACTACCGAAGCTCTGCCATTCAATGCTCTCTCAAACCTGATCTTTTCCTTAAACCCCCAGAACCTGGTAATCCGGGAGAAGGGAATTCTAGACATATATAACCACCCCGGATATTCAAACAAAATCATTATACAACATTTCGATCCGATAACTCTCTCTTGAGTAGATTTAATTATGATGCATTACGTCATGCCTCCGAATCACTCTTCGCCGCTGAAATTCTCTTCCTAACTTTGTGGGCCATCGTTGTTCCCAAAACCAGCAGAACCGTGACTACACCTGCCCAGAAGAAGGCGCTCCCTGCGCCGGCTCGGTCCGCGATCGATCCGACAAACATGTTTCCGAGCGGCGTTGAGCCTGCGAATACGAGAGAGTAAACGCTCATAACTCTTCCTCTATACTCGTTATCGGAGTGAATTTGCATGAGGCTGTTTGCAGTTGTAGTAAAGAAGATGTTCGCGAACCCCATACTCCCGATCAGCAAAGCCGAAAGCAAGTACGAACTATTGAATCCCATAATGATGAAAAGAGAAGAAGTTATGAATGGGACAACAAAAAGCCTTACTCTCTTCGGCCCTCTGGAACTCCCCCCAGCTACAATCAAAGCTCCAAGCAACGACCCGACTCCCAAAGAAGACATCAAAAGTCCATATCCCTGAGCATCGAGACCGAGTTGATTTCTTGCAAAGACAGGAATCAAAACGCTGTAATTCATGCCGAACGTACTGACGATTGCGAGAATCAAAGTGGTGGTAGTCAGTATCGGACTCTTGAAAAGATAGATTAGGCCTTCTTTGATGTCAGGTATCACAGTCCCCTTTGGTCTCTTCTTTACGACCGGCGCTACGTCAATTTTGAACAGACCGACTATCACAGCTATGAAAGTGACTCCATTTATGAGGAAGCACCAACCCGCACCGACAAGAGCCATTACTACCCCCGCCAAGGCCGGTCCTACGATTCTTCCAAGATTTATGACCGTTGAGTTCAGCGCAACTGCATTAAGAACCACATCACGACCCACCAATTCGATCATGAAAGATTGTCTTGCTGGAATGTCGAGTGTCTTGACCATTCCGAGACCAAACGCCAGAAGGAAGATGTGCCAGTATTGAACTGTATTCGTGAAGACAAGAATCGCAAGTATAAATGCCAGGACCATCGAGGCTATCTGAGTTAAGATTACGATGCTCCTCTTGGGGAAACGATCTACGAAGACCCCCGCAGGTAGTGACAGAATGAGTACCGGCGTGAATTGCGCAACACCGAGAAGACCCAACAGGAAAGGGGAATCCGTTATCGTCAAGACGAGCCATGACTGAGCGGCTGTCTGCATCCATGTTCCCATGACGGATATCAGTTGACCTACCCAGAAATATCTGAAGTTCCTTACTTTGAGTGCCGGAAAAGTCTTTTCCATTCTAGAGAAGAACAAATCATGTAAACTGTTAGCCAAACGAATCATCTCCGTGGCTATTGTACTATATTTCCCGGGGTTATAATTGAAGTGTAGTCAATAGACTTCTTTTCTTTTTCTTTTTCTTTGCGATATGGTAGTTATAATTGAAGTGTAGTCAATAGACTTCAGATACTATAATTGAAGAGAGAGTACTGAGAATGGAAGACTGTGCCAAGAGTGAAAGCCCGTAGGTTCTTAACCACCAAGAAGCGAAGGAAGGAGGCAAATCAAATGGATAATGTCGCTACACGCGTTCTTCGAAAAGCTGAGATGGAAAAAGAACTTCAACAGCTACTCAGTGCAGAGGCCGGGATCAAATCAGATTCATATCTTCTCACTTTCTACTTTCCAATGGAGAATCTCAAAAGGAGCGATGCGGAAAAACATTTGAAGTCAAATATCCTAGATTGTCTGAGGAAGGACGAGAAGATAACCGGTATGGGGAAAATTCATCAGAAGGTTGTTGAAGCAGTCCTTACCAAACTCGGAAACATCGATGATTTGGGGAGGGGATTGGCTATTTTTATCGAGTTCCACACAGGCGAAGATGTAAAAAACGATAAAGCAATCGAAGGTGTCAAAATCATCCCGCTTCATAGAAAGCCCGAGAAGGAGATTTACGTAGGTAAGACATTCGATCTTGATCAACTGATATGGCTTTCAAGCTCATCTGCGGAGGCCCTTGTTGTCTCGCTGGAGAGGGAAAAATCAACATACTATCTAATGGAAGGAAGAAAACTCTCTCTTATTAAGAGCGTCGAAAATGAGTTCATTCGAGAAAAAGAACAGGAGTATCTGGAGGGGTACTCTCCCTCGCCTTCATCGGGAGCGATGTATCACGGGAACGCTTCGGAAAAAGTTAGCAAGGCAAAGGAAGAAGAGAACAGGAGGTTCCTTCAGAAGAACGCCTCATTGATAAAGAACGACGAAGAGATTCCAAAAGACGTCGAATACCTCGTCTTCTTTCACTCTTCTTCGTTCAGTGAAAGCATTGAAAAGTTCCAGAAGGAAGCGAAACACCTTATTCCAGAAGCATATCCAATCTTCGTTCAAAAGACACTCAATCTGGAGAGGCAACTTCAGGAAGAAGTCGACAAACTGATAGATAGCGAAAGCAGGAGACTTCGAAAGGAATTTCTGGAGATGGCCCGGGAGAATTTCGACAAGTATGTCGAAGGTTGGACGGAAGTCTCTAAAGCAGCAAATGACAGAAGGATCGACACGCTTTTCATTAATCCTCTTGAGAGAAAAAGAGGTTATGTTCTTGACAGAGAGCTAGTATATACGCATGCCGTAAAGGAAAGCAGAGAAGTTAGAAATTTGGGCCCCTGGATCGTGCGAAGCGTAATAAACAACGACGGAAAAGTCGTGGTGGTTGATAAGGAACTCCTTCAAAGTGAGATCGCTGCAAGACTGCGATTCTGACATAAGACTCTTAGGAGGTGTGTAAGTGAAACAGCTCGCAGTATTCGTTCTGATTATTGGTCTGGCCGCAGGTCTTATGGCAACCCACTTCTCAGTGGGAATGGGCTTTGTTCTCAATCAGGACAGACAGACAAAGGAATTTGATCTTCAGTTCTTCGGGAGGGCTCAGGTAGGCTGGATGTTGTTTAACAAACCCGTCTTAGGCATTATTGCAGATGTTCCAGTCTTTGGATTCGGCTTTGAGGAAATGGAACTCTATTCTCTTGACCCCATGCAAGCCCTCATAGGACTTTACGCCGAACTGGGACTCGAAGATCTCGCGCCTTCTCTTCCGCCTGTCTTCTTCAAGGCAACGGTGATGACTGAACTGTCCAGCGTCCTTGCCGCTCGAGACATAAAGTATCTTCCGCTAGTCTCTCATGTCGGAGTAGGCTACGACATCAGCGACTTCAGTCTTGAGTTGGCAACTTCAATCATAAATGTGGGATTCAATCTCGGAGGGCAGCTCGCAAGACACTCGACCTTCTTCCCCCACTTTCATCTGGCAGGAAGATACAATTTCGATTTCTAGTGAGACGGGCCCTACGGCCCGTCTTCGTTCGCTACGAGCTGAAAGGTCGCGGATCCGAGGTTAGAATTAGCAGGAAAAGAGTTTTTGAAGCAGTAGTAAGGGTAAGTTCTTGATAGATGGAAATCTTGAGGAGCGAAAGTGTCGTCCGAGGTACGAGATCGGGAACACAACTGAACCTGTCTTTCTCCCTTGACTCTGTTCCGAGATTTCATCCATGGTTTTTAGAACCCTAAACGGCTCCCGGACAAAGCGTTGGGAGTTTGAAAGTCAGCTTAAAACTCTCACATCTGGTATCATGCGCCAAGCTCTACACCCGCATCCCGATCTTGTCTGCTTTAGAAGTTACACCAGGAAGCCTGCCTGATACGTTCCTGTCCGGGGCTTTTACAGTTCACCGCTATGCGCTTGATCAATTATCCTGCTGTTCATCCTTTATCAACTGAAGCGAGTAAAGCTTCTTGTATTCGGAACTGGTCTTTAAAAGCTCGCTGTGAGTTCCGCTTGCAACTATAACCCCATTACTGATTAACGCCACTCTGTCGCTCAATAGAACAGTTGATAATCTATGAGCAACCATCAGCACGATTATGCCTTCAGATTTTAGACTTACAAGAGTATTCTGAATTATTTCTTCAGTCTTTGAATCGATATTTGACGTGATCTCATCAAGAATCAGTAGTTGTGGTTTCGAGACCAACGCTCTGGCCAGCGCGACCAACTGTCTCTCACCACCAGAAAGCTGAACATCTGCAACCAATGTGTCGAGTCCATTCTCGAATCTTCTCAACAATACGTCAAGGTTTGTTCTTTCGAAGATGTTTTCCAAACCGGCTTCAGAAATCGATCTACCCAGGGTAATGTTTTCCAGGAGAGTACATCTTTCAAACAAAGTTGGTGTCTGCTCCACAAAGCCGATATATGGTCTGAGTAATGCCGAATTCGATACCGGATCGCCATTTATGTATATGGTTCCCGACTGGGGTTTTTGTAGTCCCATAAGGATATTCAGAGTAGTGGTTTTGCCGGCGCCGCTCTCACCTACCAGCGTCGTAATTTCCCCTTTCCTCAGTTCAAGAGACAGGCCTTTCAGAATTTGCTTCTTGCCGTAGCCAAACTCAATGTTCTCTAAAGAAATGCTCCGAACATCTTCTAACTTAGGACTACTATCACTCATTTCTTCTTCAGGACCTTCCAGTACCTCGATTGTTCTCAGGAGCCCTCCCCAGCTTTGTCTTAGAAGAATGTTCACCTGCATGAGGAGCTGAATAGGGTTGAACAATGATTGAACATAAGCCCAGAAAGTAATCAGAATTCCTACGGTAATCTCACCCTTCATTACCAGGTAACCACCATAGGCAAGCAGTGAAAAGGAGATAAGTCCGTTTATCGACGTCTTGAGTGTGCCGGCGATCTTTATTGCCTTTATGAACCTCTTGCCCGCATAAACATGGTCTCCCTGAAAACGATCGAAGAAATTCATGACCCAGGCAAATGGCATGGCGATTCTGATCAGTTTCATATTATCGATTATGTTACTTGTGACTCCTGCCAGTTCGCCGAATTTCTCCCTCTCTACTTTGCTCCTTTTCTCCACCATAATATTGAAGAACATTATCACAAGAAAGGAAAACACGATGAAGCCGAGGGGCAAAAGAGTCAGTTTCCAGTTGAAAGAAAACATGATAGCTAGAATCGCCGATATCTGAACGACTCCCAATAACAGTATCGGAAATACCTGCGCTATAACGGTTCCTACAAGTTCCAGATCAGATATTAGTCTCGATACGAGCTCACCGGTTTTATTCTTGTGGAAATAGTCGAAAGGAAGAACAAACATCTTCTCTAACAATTGCTTTCGCAGGTCCGATTTTGCCATGAGGGCCGTGGTTTCAAAAACCACCTCGCCAAAATAGGTAAAGATCAAGCTTCCAAACCAGAGCCCGACGACAAGCAAAACGTACTTTAAGAGAAGATCCATGTTGTCAGAAGGGATAACAACATCTATTAGCAGTCTTATCAAGAGCGGGAAGACAACTGCAAGAGCAATCATCACTCCGACCAGAACTGCAGCCAGCAATTCCCGTTTCCAATAGACTTTGAACAGCTTGAAGACAAACCTGCGAACTATCTTCTTTTCATTCTCCATATTTCTCCCCCCCACCGGGCTGTCTTTTCACAGGCCATTCGAGGATATCTCCTTCTTTTCCGCTTATTCTTGAACACCGGGGATCTGGTGAATCGTACGAATTATAGTAAGAAAAGGCTAGAGCTCTGCAACCTCCATTACATTGAGCAAACTTTACACAATCAAGACACTCTGAGATTTCGCGATTCGTTCTAAATGCATCAGCTTGTTTAGAGAACCAAATCTCTTCTATTGAGTTACGGAATACATTTCCATAACTGAAACGTGCCCTGTCAAGACCTTCTACAACATCACACAGTAGAACCTCCCCGTCTGCACCAATCTGCATTGCGAGTTTAGCACCACCACAACTGAGTGAACTAGTATATCTGTGCACCCCAAAGACAATCTCTGGCTTATTGCCATACTTTGATCTGAACGCTTCCACAACCTCCAATGCACTTTCAATCTGATCTCTGTTAGGGATCTCATTGATTCTGGCTCTTCCAGAAGGCATCAGAGTCACTATTCTAATCTCGCTTACTCCCAAAAATGGGAGGTTTTCTAATAAATAGGGCAACTCTTCCAGATTCCGCCTTGATAGAGTTATTCTTGCTCGTGTAGAGACATTTGCACTCTTGCAGTATATGAACGATTCAATTGCGCTATTGAAGGCGTGTTTAGGTAATCCAACAATTTCCGACCACACCTCAGGATGCCACGCGTCAATACTTATCTGAATGTTCCTAATACCAGCAACAACAAGCTCATCAACTTTCTTCTTGCTCAGTAACAATCCCTTGGTAGAGAGCTCATAGGTTATTCGGCAACTTTCAAGATAACTTACTATTTCTGATAACCCTGAATGGGCAATCGGATCACCGCCTCCCAAACTTACATACTCTACCTTTCCGAGTTTTCTAGCATCTTCAATGATCGATATTACCTTCGCCGTAGGAAGGTAGAAAGCTTCGTTTTCGCTTCCAAAAGCTCCATAACAATATTCGCAATTGTAAGGACAGTAATTGGTTAATGCAAAGCCTATGCTGCTTATCCTTGCAGGAACAACTGGACAACTTTCATCTGCAGGAATGAAAACAAATTCATGCCAATCCTCCATAGTTGATAGCCTCTTCTCTAAAGCCATAGGCAGCATAACAAGGACATGCAATTCATGCAGTTTTTCAGCAAGCCTTGTTATATCATTTAGAATTGTTCTAGAATCTACTTTGTAAAGCTCAGACAAGAGGATGGCGATTTTGCTCATACTTCTAGTGCCATCACATAATGAAAGGAAGATAGCGTCGGTTTGTGTAACATAAAGTGCAACAGTTTTTCCAATGAACTTCAGTATTCCGCCTTTGTTAGTTTTTATCAAGTCAATTCCTGGAGAACGAAATGGAAAGCCTTCTTGTAAACTCATGCTCCTACCTCCTTGGTTTGACCTAACTAAACTGGACAATTGCCAAAATGGACAGGGCAGATAGCAATATCAACAAATTACCACGTTATTCCGCAGATGACAATAGCATCTCGACAGAAGCTGCAAGAGACAATTTCAGGAAAATCACTTGACAACATGTAATATCCCAAAAGCATAAAACCACTCCTTTATCAGAACAATCAGAACACTTATGGTCTGCTAGATGCAGCTACCAAATTATTCCACAAATGACAATCGCGCTCTCACAAAAAGAGCACAAAGACAGGTTCACTAAGTCAGTACTGATCTCATAGTACCCACTGAGCATCCTAACACCTCCATTTCTTTGTCAATAACAAACTCCTTCCACAATGTACACAAAGCACGAATTTGCCCTGTCCAACCAATTGCGGTTTAACATGTTTAACATGTTTGCAGAATCCACTTTATATTGTAGCATACTTGACTTATATTATGACTATAAACTACATTAGTGTTACATTATGCAATATCATGTGCTGAACACTACGAATGAGCTCAATATCTTGAGAGGTTATAGAGCTTGTGAAAATTGTGAGCATGTTTGCAGATTTTTGGCCGGATTTCGAAGCAAGCTGGAAGTGCCTCACCCTTTAGCTTGGAAAGGATTTCACACTGTTTACCAGACAGTTCACTTCTCTTGGAGAATTCACTCATATCCAAAGAGAAATAATCCAGTACATTCTCTCCAGTCCGTTTCTCATTCTCTTCCAACTTATCCCGTTCAGCGAGCTCCTCATTACACATAAGTCAGGGAGTTAAATACCGCCAATATACTGGTTCTTACGCGAGCTTGTTTTTGATGATTTTGAGTACTCCATTACGTGAGGAGGGCCATGCAGCGAGGAGGGTGTTAGTCTTTGTTTACGAGAAAAGGCAACGATCTGAAATAGTTCCACAAGAAAGGTTGTTCGATGCCCGTTCTTGGTTGCTGGAAGGAACATACATATGGATTACTGACCAAATAACGTGAAGAGTGAATCTCGGGAAGAGACATTTGCACTCCAAGATGCTCAAAACAAGAGAGGGATTTTGGAGCGAGATCCCGTGCAGAGGCATCATCGGATGACAGTATTAAGAAATTCTGGAAGCGTCCCTATTCGTCATGCTGACCTCGATTCTTTGAAGAGAATAACCGAGAAAGAGCTTTGTCGAGGGCTTCGCTATGCTCAAGAGAAAACGAGAGAAAAGGCGGTCACCTTCGGATGCCAGTTCCGCTTCGCGAACGAGAAGAGTTGGAAGTTGACTGTTCCAAGTTGCAAGAATAAATGACGAGGTTCGGGGTTGGTGTGTGCCAAGAAGGCGAAGAAGGAAACTTCAAGCCATGCTTAATCGAAGATGAGGGAGGGCCCCTCGAAGCCGCCATGCAGGTGGAGGCTTCAAACCACCGTAAGCTG
>NZ_JPGZ01000064.1:0-1747 GCF_003351125.1 Mesotoga sp. Brook.08.YT.4.2.5.2. | reverse complement strand
TCTGTTTTGGTAGGGTCAAGAGATGGCGCGGTGTAAGTACAGACCTTGTGAGGCCAGGCTGTTTACTCCCCTTTCGGGAGAGTGTCCCCCTCAAGCGGGTCATCTCATCCGTTTCCATCTCCTGCCACCTCAAACCGTACGTGCGGATTTCCCGCATACGGCTTTCCTGTGTGCTTCACCTCAAGGCTTATGTGACCTATCGTGCTGGGAGTGCTTTCTGTCGGAGATACCTTATTCTGTAATCATTGTAGATTCCAGTGATCTTGAGTAACTCCTCCTTACTCCACCTCTTCCAGCCGAAGCCTTTCTTCTGTTTCTTTCTCATCATGTGTCTTCTGAGTTTCCTGTTCACCCAGTCTCTAATAAAGCTGAAGACTTTCTTTGAATTACCTATCCTGAAGTAGTTTACCCAGCCCCTCAATATTGGGTTTATCGCTTCCACCAGTCTTTCCAAGGAGTTGGAGCGATAAATAAGGAACTGGTACTTCAGCTTTTCCAGTAATGCCTTTCTAGCCTTCTTGTTAGGTCTGTAATCAGGTCTACGTTTTCCGTTCTTGGCCTTCACCATTGAGAATTCAAATCCAAGGAATTGAAAGCTGCCCTTCTCCATGTCGACTATCTTGCTCTTTTCTTCATTGAGCTGAACCTCTATCTTCTCGAATTCTTCCAGTAGTCTCCTATTGACTTTATCTACCCACTCTCCGGGATAGACAAGGGCCACAAGATCGTCTGCATATCTTGCATAGCTTACCTTTCCCGTTACTCTGCCTGCTTTCTCCAGCATTATGTCTATCTCGTTGAGATAGATGTTTGCCAGTAATGGCGAGAGTACTCCTCCCTGTGGTATCCCTTTCTTTCCCGCCTTCTTGCATATGAGTTTCAGTAGATGCATTATCTCTGGATCGTCTATTCTCTTTGCAACTTTCTCAAAGAGTATATGGTGTTTGACATTGTCGAAGAAGCCTTTGAGGTCAAGGTCTATCACAACTGTCTTTCCTTTGAACAGTTCCTTGTCCACTCTTTCTATTGCATCATGCGCGCTTCTTCCCGGTCTGAATCCAAACGATCCCTCCTGGAAGTCCGTTTCGAATATCGGTTCTAGGATAAGCTTCATTGCTCCCTGTACTATCCTGTCCCTTATTGCCGGTATCTTCAGTATTCTCTCTTTACCGTCAGCCTTAGGTATGGATAGACTTCTGTACTCCAATGGTTCGTACTCTCCCTTGAGCAATTCCTGAAGTAGTTCGAGGATATAGTTTCTTACCCCTATTTCCTCGATGTCCCGAAAACTTACTCCATCCACTCCGGGAGATCCGTTGTTCTTTCTGGCCAAGTAGTAGGCCTTTTCCAGTGTTTCTACCTTACAGATATGGGTGTATAACCCCCAGAATCTCCATTCTGGTTCGGCCTTCGCCTTGAGGTATATCTTGTTCCTCACTTCCTGCAGGGGTATGAATCCTTTTCTCATTACGATTCCTGCCTCCTTTCTTGGTAACAAGAGTTACATACAGTAGGGCTCCTTTACTCGGGAGGAGTTACCCTCCGTCATAACTAATACGAACCCATCCGCCACCCTCTGGTCTTTCGGTCAATTTCCCATTCCGGTTATATGACCTACCTCGTTCAAGGGATTTCTCCCAGGTACCAGTAGGGCTTCTCCAGTTGCGTTGAATGTCCTTGTGATCATGCCATCGCTATCACCCCGCCGGAAGATATTCGCGTTTCAGTCAGTCTTCGCTCATATCTG
>NZ_JPGZ01000058.1:0-14165 GCF_003351125.1 Mesotoga sp. Brook.08.YT.4.2.5.2. | reverse complement strand
CATTCCCTCCTCTCAATAGGTATAATTATACCTAATACATGCACGAAATGCAAGCCCACAAGATACTGTAACGAAGATGCTCTGTTGCCTTCGAAGAAACCTAGTTACAAAACAAGCGGGATGTCAGGTTTCCAATCCTTAGTGCTTCGGAATTCCGTTTCTTTCCATTTCGTTAATGCTCGGTCCTGTAAATCCGTATGATGTGGAGAGCTGTTTCATGCTGCTGGCATGAAAGAGCGGCAATTCATCATTCTGAACGTGTTTCCGCATCTTGTTCTTTAACGATAAACTTTGATGGCTTTCATGTGAACCATAGCGGAATAATCTCGCAGATTTTTGCTTTCGATTTCTCGTTTAGAGTGAAAAATGGAGTCTGACCTTATTTATAAGACTGAACTATCCCTGAATGGAAAGCTGTTTGTCCAGTTTGTGGCTCTTATCTATCTCTCTTACATAAAGAAGAAGATGCAGGACACCGGTCTCTTCGAGAACTGGACATTGCAGGGTCTCCTTGACGAACTGGACACTATTGAAAGGTTTGAATCACCCGAACATGGCCGCTTGATCGGAGAAGTCACCAAAAAGCAGAAGGATATCTATGCCAAACTGGGTGTGGAATCTCCCTCGTTATAATTTCCGGGAATGCAGGGTATTATCGATCACTTTCTCCTAAGGATGGCAAAGTGATATAATTTCATTGCATGGGGGTGTCTCCGTGGGCGGAGCAGGAAAAAGGCTCCGCTTAACCTTTCTTTTCTATCCTTAGGAATATCCTCACAGAATTATCTTCGATTTCTCGTTTAGAGTGAAAAATGGAGTCTGACCCTGTTTATAAGAGCAAAGACTATTGAAACGATGTCGAAAAGCCAGGACCATCTCACAATGAAATGCTGTCGGCATCTATACAAGCAGTTTGCTACGAATTCTCAGTTTTTCACGAAGAGCCATTTGCTGAAAACGACTTCACTCTTGAATCAATTCCGCGGGAATCAATTTCCAACGATCGAGTGCTTTTCTTTCATGCACTACGCGAAATCCTTTACCATATTAGAAGCAAATGAGTTTTAGATTTACAATGGCAATACTATTCGTAATTGGGCAGCTGAATGTAATACGATTACTCAACCGAGGAACAAAGTGCCAATTTGAAATACGAGAGTAGCCACAATGAATGCAAATACAGTTGTATAAATAGCGGTGAAAAGGGCCCATTTGACTCCAGCTTCCTTCCAGATTGCACCAAATACCGCTACGCATGGCATGTAAAGCAATGTGAAAAGCATGAAGGCATACGCCGAGAGTGGTGTGAAATACTCATTCAATGTCAGTTCGAGGTTCCCTTCTCCTATTAGCGTCTGATAAGTCCCAACCACAACTTCCTTTGCGAGACCTCCCATTAAAACTGCGACCCCGCTCTCCCAGTTATCAATTCCCATCGGCTTCATGAGGGGAGCAACAGCCGAACCAATAACGCCTGCATAGCTTTCTCTGGAACCATACTCCACTCCAGCCGGGAAGGTTGCCAGAGCCCAAATCACCAAGACAACTATGAAAATAATTGTACCGGCTCTCTTGAGAAACATCAGGCTCTTGCTTCCCGCAAATCTCAGAGTCTCTTTTACCATTGGCGGCCTGTACGGTGGAAGCTCAAGCACAAACGGAGAGCTTTCCCCCTTAAGGATCGTACTTTTGAACAACCTCGCCATTCCAATGGCGGCTACTATTCCGATCACATAGATACTGAATACAATGGTACTTTGATGTTTTGAGAAAAATATGCCAGTGAAGGTAAGATAGATCGGCAGTCTCGCGCTGCATGACATGAAAGGCGCAACAAGAATAGTGATCAGCCGATCCTTTCTCGATTCAAGGGTTCTTGTAGCCATAATTGCAGGAACTGTGCATCCAAATCCGATTATCATAGGTATGAAAGATTTGCCGTGCAGCCCAATCTTGTGCATCAGCCTGTCCATGACAAATGCAGCCCTGGACATGTATCCTGACGATTCTAGAACCCCGATCATGAGGAACAAGAAGAAGATGTTAGGAACGAAGACCATTACGCTTCCCACACCTCCGATAATCCCGTCCGAAACAAGAGAGACCAATATTTCCGGCACGTTTCCGACAAGCAGAGAAGTTGCAGATTCAGATAGCCATTCGAAGCCGATTTCTATCTGTTCGAGAAAGAAGTTCCCGACAGTAAAGGTAACCTGAAAGGTGAGCCACATCAGAAAGAAGAAGATTGGAATTCCGAGCCATCTGTTGGTGAGTATTCTGTCAAGTCTATCTGTGAAATCGGCACGAACAGTGTTTTTTTTCACACAGTCTGTTTCTATCTCCTGAATGAATCTGTACCTTTCTTGGGCGATCGCTACAGAAGCTTCTCCAACACTCTTTTCGAGGTCTGAAACGATTTGATCGACTGCGCCCTTTATGCCGCTTGAAGCTCTTTCAAGTACCAATTTGTACTCGGGGTCCCTTTCAATGAGTTTTATGGATAACCATCTGGGGTCTAGCTCATTGCAAATATCTGAATGCGATACCAGTGACTCTATCTTCCCGATTGCCTCTTCTATTCTCTGGTCGTTAAACTTCCTCTCTGTTTTGGACGAGATCTTTCCCCTATAATCGACAATCTTTTCTTTCAAATCCTTAATGCCAGTATGTTTCAGCGCGGAAATCATAACGACCGGCACTCCCAATTTTCTGGCCATGCCTTCCGTGTCAATTGAAATGTTCTTAGCCTCCAACTCGTCCTGCATATTCAGAACCACAATGATGTTTAGACCCATTTCAATGAGTTCGAGGGTCAGATAGAGGTTTCTTTGGAGGTTCGTGCTGTCGATTATCGACAAGACCAGATCGGGCTTGCTGGTCACCAGATAGTCACGGGAGATTCTTTCATCTAATGAAAAGGCATTCAAGCCGTATATCCCCGGTAAATCGACTACTTTCGCCTTTATTCCGGCGAATGAAAATACTCCTTCCTTCTTCTCTATCGTAACTCCAGGCCAATTTCCAATCTTTTGGTGCATCCCTGTCAGAGCATTGAACACCGCTGTCTTCCCCACATTGGGATTACCAGCCAGTGCGATATCTATAACGTCTTCTTCTACCGAAGCGCCCTTTAACGGCATTGTTCTCCTCCCCTCCATCTACAAAGCGGATTCTTTCGTCTACAGGTTCCACTACTATCCTGCTTGCAAGAGAGTTGCTCAGACCCATCCGAGACTCCCCAATTAGAAGAATCAACATTCCCTCCGCTGAGCCCCTCATAACTTCAACAACAGCGCTTTCAATAAGGCCAATGCTTCGCAGTTTGGATTTCTGCGTTTCGCATCCTGAAAGATCTACTATTCTGCAGCGGCCCCATCGAACATTGTTGAGAAAGAATCTCTCAGATCCTTTCGACGACAATGGCCCTCGCCTCCTCTTTACGAAGACTAAGTCTGTATCCCCGTACCTTTATCTCAATAGGATCTCCCAAAGGAGCGATAGCCTCAAGTGAAATCTCTGTTCCCGGAAGCACTCCCATGCTTAACAGACGTCTCTTCAGCTCAGGATCACCCCTGACGGCCTCTACCCTGTAGACATTTCCGCTTTTTTGCCTATCGAGAGTTACTTGTGACTCCTTCTCATAATCGTCAACGTAAGTCTGCATCTTTTTTAAAAGATCAGGGTTTTCAGCGAAAAACCTCGTTACGGCCTCCATTTTCGTGAGCAATTCCTGATTCAGATGATGCTCGAGACCGTGTGCAAGCTCATCCGCTTTGCTACTCTCGATATACAGCACTGCTTCGAGAAAGGTCTTGACAGAGTTGTGTTTCTCGAACAATAGACTGGCCTGCATAAGTCCCGCCTGAGTAAGTTTGATGTAACTGTACTTTTCGTAGTCGACGAGTCCGTTTTCGCTCAGCTTCTTCAAAGCAGAAATCACAGAGGAAGTTTTCACGCCGAGGATCTCAACGACATCTTTCACACGTGCAAAGTCCTTCTCGATCTGTATCTGATACACAGATTTCAGGTAATCCTCAAGGCTCTCTGAAATAGTCACTCTGAAACCACTCCTTCCATATGAAGATAATGTAGATATAGCTACTAATAGTATATTTATGTACCTTATTTTTGTCAAGACTCCTCTAAAGCATTTTCAAGGGCTTGGAGTATCCGGCTAGTCTTGTGATTTTTCATCGGAAACAAACAAAGCTTGAGGAAATACCGTGAAGAAAGAAGTGAAAGGAAGCGTTTCTATCCGGGGAGATGAACGATTTTGATGATGGAAGAATGCAGAGCACATAAACTCCCTGATCCAATATTCAGGGAAGAATCAGGGGGCTTTTCGGTAAGTTGTTCAACACATCCTATAAAAGTGAACTGTAGATACCGGGGCTTACGCCAAGGCAGCAACAAATAGTAGAATTTGTAATGAAAAACGGAAGCATTACCAATGAACAGTGTAGAGAACTCACAAAAGTCTCAAAAGCAACTGCGACAAGAGACCTTGCTGATCTTGTTGAAAAGCGCGTTCTTGATCAGAAAGGAAAGAGCAAAAAAACCTCATATTACACTCTGGTGAGCCATAATGAGTCATAGGTGAGCCATAACTTTTGAATCTATGATAAGGAACATGATAAATAGGGACTCCATTTTTGGCGAGAAGAGCGAAAAAGCCGTCCTTGGTTGTCCCGGAGCATGGACCCATCCTTCGAAAGAGCGGAAAGAACCGTTCAGCATCCTCCGAAAAGAGCTTTTTCTAATGGTCTTACCCATCACCCATAACTCACAACGCACCACCCATGAGCCCGACGCTGCGCGTACAGGGTATTGGTTGGTAAAAGAGTGTTGACCGTTCGTATTCAGCTCTAGATACGGAGTTTAAGTTCTCCCTTCCCATCATGCCAAACACGCTTAATACGTCATTCTGAGCTTGACTCAGAATCTGCTTTCTCAACAGTAAGGAACGAGATTGCTTAATTTCGCTTTTCTGTCCTTTGAAACACTCTCACAGACTTTTATCTTCGATTTCTCGTTTAGTGTGAATAATGGAGGCTGACCCTATTTATAACTTCTCTTCGCCAAAGCATAAATAGGAGTCTGACCCTATTTAATTTCAACCTCTTCTACGTGTAGGCGAAGGATTATAAGTTGGGGTACAACGCTTCACTATTAGACTTCTATCTCTTCTGAAGTATATCTACTACTGAAGATACGATCTTTTCTAGGGTTTGACAGGTTATCCTACCAGCTCTGTATAATACTATTCTCTTATCCGCAGTGAAAACCTTGTTAGGTCTCACGTTGCTTGGTTGATTCAGACCTCCCTGTGTGAAATCCACCTAGTCGATAGCTATTGCAAGTTCATCTTTAACTGTTCTGCTTGGATCTGACACATTATGAGATCATCACCGCCAGCATCCGCGATAACTAACGCAGGTCGCTTTTTTGCTCCGGTGAGATCAGAGAAAGGGAAGGGAATTACTACAACATCACCATTTACAGGTTTTTCCACGCTATATCCTCTTCTTCCCTCAGCCAATCCCTAGCAAGAGCCGACTCTGAAGCATCCTGCAACCCGCGGCTTAATGCAGGCAGATTCCTTTCTTTCAATGCCTTCACAAAACGAAGGATTTCTTCCATGAGAGTATCGGGTGCGGTTTCAGTTTCCTTTCTCAGGAGCTGTCGTTTATCCATTAGATCGCCCCCTTTCAATGTGATTAAAATAGCTCTGTCAACCAGGATCTCTCGCTTCGTCAGGTGATTTGCACAAGAGTATTGTATTCAATATCATATCTTGGTAGTCCTGTGAAATCTCTTCTGCACGCTCCTTCAGCTTTTTGTAATCTTGCAGATTCAAAAATCGCCTTTTCATTGAATAAATAACACTATTAGCCCTCGTCCAAAAAACTTATCTAATGAGTGTTTTGCAGGATATTTCATTCTGCTTATTGTCGGAATGATAGTGTATCATTTTCTTCCAAACTCATTTTCTAATAGCCCTTTTAGGCCCATTTAGAATGCTTCTTATACAGTTCACACTGATCCGTCTGCAGAATTAGGAGTCTTACCAATTCATTTAGTAATTCAAGCAGGACTAGTTTCTTATCATTCCCTTGCAGTATTTTATGACTTTTTTCTCTCCAGTTTCTTTCCAGCAGGGTTCCTTGTGAGATAGAGATGAGAGCTGACTGCTTGTAAGGTGACCATATCTTTTCACAACCGTCTCGATGATCTCCTCTTCTTCGGCGAGCAAATGATCGGTCTTTGCCGTTCCTTTGATCATCACAAAGGCTTTCTTGCCTTCTTCGACCACTCCGGCTTCTTTAAGATAAGAGACAACATCTTCATACTTCACGGGCGTAGGCCCATAGAGATTGGCAATATACCTGAGACCGGTAATGGATATCCCCCTTCTCTCGAATGATAGTGTATCGGAGTAGAACATAAGCTTGAACAATTTCATGTGATCCAGAGGTCCTATCTCGGAAAGGAAACGCCCCACGACTGCACTCAATGTTTTTCCTGAAAAGACCTTGAAGCCATTGAGGCACGATTCGGTATTTCCGTGAGCTTCAATAATCATACTCTCTCTAAGAGAAAGCCGGGATTCATTTTCAATTCCGGTCTTGCCGACTATTCTGTCTCGATCGTCCGGCGAGATCCTTCCCTGGACCGCAGCAGAATTGACAAAAGAGATGAAGTCCTCTCCGCCTGGAATTATGTGATTTGTGTAAGATCCGAGAAGCCTGTCTGAAAGAGCTCTGGAGCCGTCTTCAAGCTTAGAAACCAGGGACTTCGTCCTTCCCAGCAGGAGCGCTATCTCTTCTTGAGTGAGGTTCAGATTCTCTCTGGCTTTCCTGAGATCTTCCGCCGATGGGATGCAATGGACCTTCTCATAATCGTCCCAGATCTTCTTCCAGGCTTCATCGAGAGATCGGGCATCTACATATGAACTTCCACATTCATCACATTTATAGACATCGTAGGAAAGTCTGACTTGACTTCCCTTGAAACTCTCGATGCTCTCTTCCTTTGACAGGCGCATTTCCCTTCCACATTCGGGACATCTCATGAAAATCAACTCCCGTACTCTGCAAGATGCAAAGATAAACAGATAAGCCTTTCCTCGAAGCTATAACTCAGCTTGAAATAGACTTTGTCTTTGTATTCATAGTCTTCTGGGGCCAGGAATTCATCATCGGTAATATCAAGCTCTCTGAGTATTGACTCAAGCGGTAAGGATTTCCAGACAACAATCGTAAATGTATCTCTTTGATTATCATCCTTGATCTCATCGGGGCAGATATCTTTTGCCACCTTCCACGTGGCCTCAAGCACATCATAATGCTCTCCTATTCCTGACTTGTAGAAAGCATTACAAAAAAATAGGAGTCTGATCCTATTTTACAGCAAGAATGCTTCCTATACAGTCTACTCAGATCTGTCTGAAGAATTAGGAGTCTGACCCGTTCCTTTAGTTATCGCGAAAGTGACAACTAATACGAAGTCATAGAACTAAACTAAAGCTTATCTCAATTCCGTACTCATTCAACTCTGGACAAAGATGAATTCAATGCCAAAGCACAGACCAAAGAAACAAAAGAGGTTATCATATGAACAAATGTCTTATTATAGACATACTTTGAATAAATTAATGCTAGAATAATGTCAGATAATTTTTGTTCAAGAGCAAATAGTAATTACCTGTAGTAAGGGTATGACAGGTAACTA
Source organism: Mesotoga sp. Brook.08.YT.4.2.5.2. (assembly GCF_003351125.1). Taxonomy (NCBI): domain Bacteria; kingdom Thermotogati; phylum Thermotogota; class Thermotogae; order Kosmotogales; family Kosmotogaceae; genus Mesotoga; species Mesotoga sp. Brook.08.YT.4.2.5.2. The sequence continues at coordinate 6,434 of NZ_JPGZ01000058.1, read as the reverse complement.
TTTCTTAAGTCCTAAGAGACTTAAAAGGACATGAATGTTGCCTGAATTTCGCAAGGAGGAACTATATGAGATTCTTTCAGAAGACTACTAAGAATTCTGATCTGGTCAAAACGACTCAAGGCCTTAATCTGGGAGCTCTTGAAGCAGAAGCTGAAAGTACTGATTCTTCATCTGTAAAGTTAGCTGAAGTATTCGAAGATTTTCTTCGGGTTTTCCCTCAGCTCGACTCCGAGAAATTTATCATTGTGGGTAGAAAGGGTTCTGGAAAGACCGCAATTGCAAAATTCATTCTTCATGAAGCTGAAGAAGATCCAAATGTATTTTGCGAGTTTGTGAAGGCAGATGAACTTGACATAAACAGGATTGCACAGTTATCCAGTGATGTTGACCCTAACGTCCAGTCAAAACTTCTTTTTGAGTGGATTATATTGACAAAGCTGGTCAAAATGATCGTTCGAAACAATGCAATTGAAGAGAATCCTAATCTGGTTCAATTAAGGAAGTTCGTTGAAAAGAATAGAGGATTCATTGACATAGACAAATTCCAGGTAACAGAAAAGGACATAAGAAAAGGAGTATTCATCGAGTATTTGAAGCGGTTCTATAAGGTCTATTTGGGTAAGGAGCTCAATGTACGGGAAGAAAAAGCCCCGTTTTACAAGTTGCTTCCGCATCTTGAGGAAGTTGTTCATAAGATCTTGCATAATCACGATACAGAAGACAACGAATACATTGTGATATTCGATGATCTTGACATACACTTCTCCAAAACAGATACGAATTCGCTCGAAAGCCTTTGCTCTCTCATTAGGATGGCAAAGAAGGTTAATGTTGAGATATTTTCCGACAGACCAGGAGTAAAAGCTGTAATTCTAATAAGAGATGATATGGTACGTCTTCTCAAAAAACTTGGGCATGATACTGCAAAGCTCTTTGACTCATATTCAGTGTACTTGAATTGGCATGATGAAGATCAAGTAAAGAACCACGAAGAGAAGTTGCTTATAAAGCGATTCATAAATAGAAGGATTGCTAGCGGTTTCGAAAGACTTAAGTTGCCATATCAACGAGACGACCCTTGGAATTCTCTGGTGGAATCCAGAACCAATAGCCATGGTTCAACATTCAAGTTTGTTCTGGACCATACCTTTTACAGACCAAGAGACTTACTGATGGTTTTCAACAACATCTCTAACAAAGCCTACAAGATGCCTATCTGTCAGGAAGATTTGGAAGAGATAATCTTGAATTACACAATTGCACTTTATTATGAATTAAGAAATGAACTGAACATACAGCTTGCACCTGATTGTGTCGACAAAGTCTTTGAGGCTTTGAAAGCATGGGGAAATGGATCTTACTTCTGCTATAGAGACTTTGAAACGAGATGTAAAGAAGTTGGCTTGGAGGAAAATTGCTCTGAGTTGCTATCTACCTTATACGATTACTCAATGATCGGAAATATTGATACTAGCATCAATCCCTACAGAATATACTTTAAGCATCGAGAGAGAATAAACGAGATACGCAGTATAAGTCTCGAAATGAGGTTCGTCTTACATTATGCTTTAAGAGCTTACTACACACGTACCTTAAACTCATACAGTGTATGAAGCATTTGCCAGTGAGGAGAACCAACATGAATCATCGTTTCGTCCTTCCAGTCAAGAATGAAACCAAAGAAGCTGCTGATTTTCTGCTTCAGAGCCTTTGGCTGTTATAGGTAGAGAAGGGGCCCCACTTCCAAAAGCAGCAAAAAGCTAGTTAGAAAAGCGTGGTGAATAAGTTTCATGGGAATTATCGGTGATCACCCAAAAGGAACACATCCTCTTGCAGTGTCGCTTATTGTTTCAGACACAATTACGTTAAATAACGTTCCACATAGGAAGCTTACAGGAAACGATCACAGCGAGGTTTTCATTGGTTTTATGGTTCATGCACTTCAAACTCACCACATTAGTCCCGAGGCATTTAAGCGCCGGAAGGACATGATCCGAAAAATGGGAGTATCCATTGATAAGATTTTGCCATCCCCTTATCCTAAAGCTCCGACAACACAGAAGGGGAACTTCGCAGAGGTATTCCTCGCTGAATACCTTGGTGTGACTACTAAAGCTCAGCTTCCAGTATATAAACTGAGATATAATCCAAACGTTGAACAATCCATGAAGGGCGATGATGTAATACTTTTCGATTTGGACTCTGATCCCGTACGAATAATTGTTGGAGAGGCTAAGTTTCGGAATACTCCATCCAAACAAGCCATAATTCATTTAGTAGAAGAGCTAATACGTTCACATAATTCTGGTTTGCCAGTTTCACTAATGTTCGTAGCAGAACGGCTCTTCGAGGACGGTAAAGAGGAGATGGGGAAAAAAGTTCAGAATTGTGCTATTTTGTTTTCAAATAACAAGTTGCGAATAGATTATGTTGGATTGCTGATGAGCAATTTGGACACAGCAAGTATTGTTCAGAAACACACGAAGGATAATCTACGCAATTTTCTTATGATTTCTTTAGAAGTGGATTCTCCTGAATCAACTGTAAACGCGGCCTTTGAGAAACTGGAGCGCTCACTGTGAGTATACCACCAAAGATTGTCAAAGAACTGCTTGATGCTTTGTCCCAAGAGCGGGTTGCAAATATCATCGCTCAGGCCGATGCGCGGAGAATTCTCCAGGAAGTTGAAGAATCTACTGAACATTATCCAAGTTTCGATCCCCAACTCACAGAAAAAGCAACACATGTAGCATATGCACTCATTTCTTGCGGTTGTTCATTAATTGAGAATAAAGACTCTTATCCCAAGGAAGGTTTGGCGACGTTAGAAAGAGCGGGGAAAATTCTCTCAGACATTTTCAGATTCAATCGTAACGATGTAGAGAATCGAGATAATAACCTTCTTATAGCAGGTATGGCCCTGTATGCGGCCAAACAATACTCTCGCGCCTTCATTGTCTTAAAGGATGTTAGTTCCACTTTTAAAGTCGGACAAATGGTAATCGCTTTCGTTAAAAAAGACTTTGAGCAACTGAACAATATTGCAAACTCCGTTATTTTCTCACCTGCTCCAGAGAGCAAAGGCTTTCGTGGTTTTGATGAGTGGGTCATTTCGCACGAGATAGCACGTTGTTTTCTAATACTGATGGATTTCATTGATTCAGGGAATAAAGAGAATTTTGAAGACTTAAGTGGTGTTCTTAAGAATCTACTTCTTATATCTTCAGAAGACAGCTTAACATTGTACTGGTTAATTATCAGGCTTCTGAACATAATTCTTTCTACGTTTAGAGATTCATCTCTTTGGTATGTATTGCCACCATTGTTACCTGAAGGTTCATCTGCAGACAAATATATACGGGTACTTGGAAACTACATACCTCCTGTTATTGAAATGTGGCCCTCGCAAACCGATTCACTTCCTCTTGTGCTTGGTGAGAGAAGTGGTGCTGTAATCAATCTGCGTACAAGTGCAGGTAAAACAAGGGTTGCTGAAGTAGCAATTCTTGAAGCTCTGTCAGGGGATTCTGGAAACAAGATTCTATATCTTGCTCCTTTTCGGTCGCTAGCTCTTGAGATTGAGCAAAGTCTTAACAGAACTTTTGCTCCTCTTGGCATTGCCGTTTCTCAATTATATGGAGGGGCGACAGTGAACGTGTCTGACGTTGAGCTAGTAAGTGAATCACAGATCATAATTGCAACACCGGAAAAAGCGAAAGCGCTTATTCGGTCCGGTAATCGATTCGAACTAGATGTTGAGCTTATTGTTATAGACGAAGGTCACCTTCTAGGTGCGGATAAAAGGTGCATAAGAAATGAAATGTTCCTTACCCATATGATTGAATTCGCCTCAAGAAACAAAACGAAAGTCTTGCTTCTATCGGCTGTACTGCCAAATGCCAACGAACTTGCCCAGTGGATTGCTGGTGATTCAGAACTTGTAGCGAAATCTGCGTGGAAACCTTCTTCAGAGAGGTATGGATTTCTAATATGGGATGGGGTGTACGTTAGATTGGAATGGAAAAGCGAGGGTAAACCATACAATCCAAAGTTCATTCAGAAGGGTCCTCTGGGGTTTGGCAAAAGGCGGACTCTGTTTCCGAAAAATAAGAATGAAGCAATAGCAGCTACAGCAGTCAAGTTAGCTCGAAGCGGGACCGTAATGATATATTGTGCTAGAGCAAATTCCATCTTTGGAATAGCGAAAAGTGTTTTGATGGCCATGGGGGAAGAACAGGGCGACTACCCATGGAACAGTTCTCTTTGGTCTATGTTTCATAGCGTTTGCAGAGAAGAGCTGGATGAGAGTGACAAAGTAGTTCTTAGTGCAGCGAGAAAGGGGATTATCTGTCACAGCAATCGATTACCGACGCTTGTGCGAATGGCAATCGAAAAACTAATGAGATCAAAACCACCATTAGTGATTATTGCTTCATCCACTCTTGGACAGGGAGTCAACGTTGGAGTATCAACGGTAATAGTCGCATCTCCTTACTACAGTGATAAACCAATCAGCAATCGTGATTTTTGGAACATTTGTGGTCGTGCTGGGCGTGCATTTTCTGACACTGAGGGGAAAATTCTTTATTCCCTTGACGCGCACGTTACAAAGCAAAGAGAACAATGGCAGGTCAGAAAAGATGCTAGTCTTGCCCAGCACTATCTAGATAGCCTTCAGTTAGAAAAGGTTGAAAGTGGCCTGCATGTTGTGCTTAACCACATCCTTAAGGTCGCAGAACAAACTAATACTGATCTCAGCATACTTGTTGAGGCAATCGCGAATGATTTTCAGGAGACTGGTGATGCAGATTCATTTCTAGTTGGATTTGGTGGTCTGCGGGAGTTTGATAAATGGTTTGACTTTTTGGATGATGAATTGCTTGCTATGCATGAGGACTTTGCAATAGAAGATAGGAACCTTGATTGGGTAGATGATGTTTTCAGGAAATCGTTGGCAGTTATCCAAGCAGACGCACAAGACAAAGGCAAGTATCTGCAGCTCTTGAGAGCTCGAACAAGTTCATTGCTTAATCGAAGCAAAAGCCAGACACAAAGAAAAAAACTTGTGGCGTCAGGCATCCCTCTTTCTGTTTCGCAATTCATTCTAGATGATTTAGAACTCTTCCGAAATCTTGCCACATCATTTATGCAAGAACTCAAGGAGGAGAGGAATCGAATTGACCTATTGGACAAAACAGTTCATGAACTTGAAATCTGGAGCAATCAATATGCAGCAGTTCTATTTGATCGAGTACCTTTGCAGCCGTCGCTTGATAATATACGTTACGACTGGTTAAGTGGTCGTTCCCTTGCATCAATAAGAAGCAAAGATAAGAATGCTGATACCATCTCAAAGGACTACTATGGATTCACACTTCCTTGGATAATACACGCAGTTTCTCAAATGTTCGATCCAGTTTCAGAGGAGGAAATCGTACATCTGTTTTCTAATATTGCCATGTGTGTTGAGTTGGGATTGCCAGATGAAACGACTGTGAAGATATTCATGGCAGGAATCCGTTCACGTAGTACCGCGCTAGAATTGTCAGAACTCGATGCTTTACAGAACAAGAGCGTTAATGAAGTTAAGAAAACACTCCTCGATTTGTCTGCAGAAACCGACCGCTTGTCCCATGGTTCAAGAGACTGGATCAACTCACTTGCCGAGTTACATAAGGCCTACAGACCTGTAAAGGTAAGGGTTCCGAAGTTCACGTTAGAGAGAAAAGATCTTCCATCCAGATTGTATCTACGGGAGTATAAGGGAAAATATTACTTGACTTCACTTGACTGCACTCAAATAGTGAAAGTTGAGTCAAGCGACAAATTTTCGTTTGGAAAAATTGCAAACACTCGCGGCCTTTATTTCGAGTTCAATCAGGGAATATGGGAACTGCAGTCTTATAATCCACTTGTTGTGTTGGAATAGAGACTCCACATGAGCACCTTCCGGGTGATGCACTCGCGCATTTTCTCCATACACAGATGATTTGAAACAAACAGTACATTAGAGAATACAAATAGTCATTCCTTATATGGTTGTTTCATCAATCAAGATATTTTCTGCGAACACTAAAATGACTGACACTATTGGCGCTTACCCAGAAATGTTTTTTGCAAGAGTGAATTCCCTGTATTTGCAAGAATTCCAAAGAACTTTCCACCCGGGAAATTTAGTTAATGAGTTTTCATTAGAGAATTTCTAATTCTAAAACTCTGACCTTCGAACAACAACAAATGACTGTGGTGAACAAGACGATCAATCATTGCCGCGGTCATCTGTTCATCATAGAAGATATGGACCCACTTGCTGAACTCCAGATTCGTTGTGATTATCACACTCCTTTGTTCATAGCATTCTGAGACAACTTGAAACAACAACTTCGATCCATCACGATCAAGAGGCACATAACCCCACTCATCACAGATAATAA
>NZ_JPGZ01000036.1:0-74757 GCF_003351125.1 Mesotoga sp. Brook.08.YT.4.2.5.2. | reverse complement strand
AAAAAGGTGAGAAATGTGGGTTATCAACAATCCGAAGATTATACTTGCAGATGAACCTACGGGCAATCTCGACTCCGATACCTCAGCGAAGGTCTTCAGCCTCATGCGTGATCTCAACAAGAGATACGGAACAACATTCGTAATAATTACTCACGATAGAAGAATCGCAGAAGAGACAGACAGAATAGTTGAAATCAGAGACGGCAACATTTTCAATGACATAAAGAGATAAGGGGGACATCCCCCTCATCTCTCTAAATAATAACACTTCTGGAAAGCTATTTGGACTTTCTTAAGGGGGATTCCCTTCTGAGGCGCATCGTATCTTTGGGGAGGAAGACCCCCTCTTTTACCTTTCGAATATCTTCAACTGACATGAACGCCTTTGGAACGCATTCCAGAGCGATTCTCTCGAAGTCTTCCACTTCTTTCCTGTTTATGATACTGTAAACAATGTAAGCCTTTCCTCGAGCACCGTGAGCGTCTATCTTTGTAACTCCAAATCCAGCCTGGCACAGTTTTTCTATAAGTTCAGTTGGATCTCTCGAAATTATCAGCCTAACCGATACGGTTCCAATTGCAAGCCTCTCATCAATGAGCATTCCTATGTAGCTACCGGCCGCGAAGCCACCTGCATAAGCAAGAATGTAAAGTACATTGTCAACACTCTGGATTACTTTGCTGGCAACGAGCAACCACAGAATAATCTCAAAAAAACCGATAACACTTGCTATTTCTTTCTTGCCTCTCGAAACCATTATGATTCTCGTGGTTCCAAGAGAAACGTCGATGATCCTTGCGAAGAAGATTATCAGAGGCATAAGAACCCATCTGAAGAGATCGCCACTCAAGAATTCTTCCATTAGAAACCCTCCTACCGCATTCTTACATAGAAACTCTTCTCTCAAGCCAATTATAAGATACTTCTTTCAGGATAGCATGATGAAAAAGATTACCTTGTTTAATACGGGCAAAACAGATTTCTTCGAATGAACTGGCAAGCGAGGCAGACTTAGTATAGATCATTTCTACCAAATTTAGCATATCTCTACTTCTTTCTCTCAGTAATCTCATCGTGCTCCTGCAATTCGCTACAAAGAAGCGGGGCCTTTGGATTAAAGGAATGATAATTTTTACGAATCGCTTTCTCACTAAAGCTTGCATAGCAGTATAGGCAACGATTAAGACAGGTATTATATGCGCCAATGTCGACACTCTCGACACAGCGGCATGCAGCTCTCTGATATCTGTCTTTTGGGTGATCAATCCTTTTGCCTGTCAGCGTGTTAATTAGCGTCCCGTCAATACAGCTTCCGTGACTAATTCCATATTCCGAAAGATCAACGGTCTCTGAACATGTCTTCAGCTTCATTCCTTCAGAAGATGATACTTCTGAATAATGGCTGGCAATTTTCCTTACCTCAATTTCATTAGGCGCCCTTGCATCAAGTTTTCGAAGGTTTGATGAGATCTTCTGATAGTAATCGAGAAAACTAATCACACACTCTTCAGTGAAACCCTTAAGCAAATGTGCCATTTTTTCAAAGGCCCGTAGATGATGGTCGACACTATAGTCCGCATTTATCAGAATAGGATCGTATCTCCAAATCACTCTGTTTTCTCCAATCTTTCCGGAAAGCTTTTTGAAGGTCTCGATAATCTCTCTCTTGTTGCGAAGCCCAGGCTCTACACTTCCATGATAGGGCGTAATCGTGAATTGAAAATAATAACAGTAATCGGCAAAGTGATTCAGCTTGTCTAGCATTTTTTGGGGATCCTTTGTCCAAAATACGAAGCAGTCTACTGCTTCTGGATTTAGGATAACTTTGCTCACCTGATGGGGATTGAACGGATTCCTAACAAGAGCAAAGCCACTTTTCAAACGCTCTATCATCCACTCTGAATAAAAAGCAGGGATATCTGTCCTCCTGCTCGCACTTACTATCATTCCTGTCTCCTTCGATTAATGTTCAGTTTGATCTTCGTCAAGTGCAAAATCATCACAGCTCGATTCGCCATTTCGAAAAAACATAACGTTTGCTGACTACTTCAATATTAATACAGAAGATCATAGCGACTGAAGAAAGGGGACATGTGTGTTTTGATTCGTAGAGATCGTAGAGAATAGAGAGAGAGAGAGAGAGAAAAACAAAAGAAAAAAAGAAGCAAATAATCAACTGGAAGAATGGCTTCCTTTTTCGTGTTTTCGACAGAAGAGCCGATTCATTCGAATCACACATGAAGAACAATATCAAAGAATCTGCTGAATTCTACAGAGCAGTGGAAAGGTTAGTTTTAGTTACTGCTGGAATCAGGATACTTGACCTCGGTTGCGGGACGGGACTCGAACTAGACGAGATATTCAGACTAAACACGACAGCCAGAGTAGTATGTGTCGACTTGTCCCAGAAGATGCTCGAAATTCTTAGAATCAAACATGAAGACAGACTGGACAGCCTGAACTTGATTACCGGTTCCTACTTCGAAGTTGATTTGCCATCGGAAGGATTCGACATTTCCATTTCGGTTCAGTCGATGCATCATTTCGGATACAAACAGAAGTTGTCGCTCAAGAAGATTCTCCACAGTCTAGCGGGTAATGGAACATATATCGAGGCAGATTACGTGGTCGATACTACACGATAGAGGAAATGGGACTACGCAAGAAATACGAGTCTCTGAGAAGCGAGCATGACGCACCTGATGGTTTTTACCACTTTGATCTGCCGCTTTCCATAGATAATCAACAAGCAGTTCTGGAAGAGGCTGTGTTCAGTACTGTAAGACACCATGCAAGATACGAAAATTCAAGCATCTTCGTTTCACGAAAACCCACATCAAAACGGAGATGAATCGATGGAAAACAAAGGAGAGCCACTGGCCCTCCTTCTAGATGTTGAGAATATACTATTTCTTACTACACTCAAATAATTATATTGATTATCTTGTCCTGTACGTAGATGATCTTTCTTATTGACTTTCCTTCAAGCATTTTTGAGAGCTTCTCATCAGCCATTACCGCTTCCATTGCCTTTTCCTGGGATGCGTTCTGAGGAAGCACAACCTTTCCTCTCATCTTACCGGTAATCTGAACAGGCAATTCAGTCTTCGCCAGAGAAGCGTATTTCTCATAGCCAGAAGGGAAACCATCTTCAAGAATAGTCCTCTTCTTCCCGCCTTTCATGCTGTATATCTCTTCGCAAATGAAGGGGGCGAAAGGCGAGAGGAGTTTTGCCATATCTACTACGAGCTTTCTCTCGATAGCGCTCTCTTTCGAAGCCTCATTGACGAACTCCATGAGAGCGGCTATTGCCGTGTTCGGCTTGATATTCTTGATTGAATATTCGACCTTTTCCACAGTCTCTGCCATCTTTATCTTCAGATCTGTCGAACTCTTGCCTTCAGGCATTGTTGAGATGTCCCAAACTCGATTCAGAAACCTTCTCATCGCGTCCATTCCGCTGTCCCGGAAATCTCCGCCTTCGAGAAAGGTCCCCATAAACATCAGATAGGTTCTAAGGGCATCCACTCCATGGCTCTCAAAATACTCGTTGGGATTGACGATATTTCCCTTCGATTTCGACATCTTCTCCCCGTCTTTTATGATAAGCCCGTGTCCTCTAAATGAAGCAAACGGCTCTTCAAAAGGAAGAAAACCCAAATCGTGTAGCGCCATCGCAAGAAATCTCGAGTACATCAGATGGAGAGTTGCGTGTTCATTTCCGCCTATATACATATCGACCGGGCACCACTTTTCAACCAGCCCATCATCAAAAGGTGCACTGTCATTGCTCGGTGAGAGATATCGCAGATAATACCATGCCGAATCAAGGAAGTTGTCGGAGACATCGGTCTCTCTTCTGGCAGCCTCTCCACAAATCGGGCAAGTCGTGTTGACAAATTCGCTGTTCTTGGCCAGTGGAGACTTGCCGCTGCCGTCAGGTATGTAGTCATCGGTATTTGGCAACATCACTGGCAATTGATCTTCAGGGACGGGGATAGTTCCACACTTATCACAGTAGATCATTGGTATCGGAGGACCCCAGTAGCGCTGTCTGGAAATACACCAGTCATGAAGGTGATAGTTCACAGAGCCCTTTATGCTTTCGCTCACTTCGTCAATCTTGTCGATGAAATCAACACTGAGCGTACCCGAGTACTTTTCGCTGTTGATCATCTTTCCCTTCTCAGTATAGGGCAACTGTGAGGGATCGCATTCTATGACCTGTCTTATCTCTAGTCCATACTTCTTCGCAAAGACATAATCCCTCTCATCGTGCGCCGGGACGGCCATAACGGCACCCGTTCCATATTCTGCCAGCACGTAATCTCCTATCCAGATTGGAAGCTCCTCACCAGTAAGAGGGTGAATGGCGTAAGAACCGGTAAATATTCCGTTTTTTGGACGAGAAATAGAAGTTCTTGTGGCAAGATCCATGCTCTTCACTTCTTCTTTGAAATTATCAAAAGTCTCCACTGTTGAAGGCGTGACTAGCTTGTTCACCAGACCGTATTCAGGAGCTACAACTATGTAAGTTACTCCAAATATCGTATCTGGACGGGTTGTAAACACATCTATCTGCTCATTCATTCCAGATACTTTAAAAGAAATCGTGGCTCCAGAAGATTTCCCTATCCACGCGCGCTGAAGATTCTTAGTAGTGTCCGTCCAGTCAAGCTTCTCGAGGTTAGACAGCAGTTTCTCTGCGTACTTTGTGATTTTGAAGAACCACTGACTCATCTCGCGTTTCTCGACTTCATTATTGCATCGTTCGCAACGACCGTCAATTACTTGCTCATCGGCCAGCACTGTCTTGCACGAAGGACACCAGTTAACATTTGACGCACGTTTCTCAGCAAGACCGTTCTTGAACAACTGAATGAAGATCCACTGGGTCCACTTGTAATACTCCGGAGAAGAAGTTATCGCTTCGCTGTTCCAGTCGAAAATATTACCAATCATTTTGAGCTGCTCTTCTCTGAAGTACTCTATGCTTTTCGGAGTGAGCTCAGCAGGATGTCTCCCAACTCTCAAGGCATAGTTCTCGCTGTGTATACCGAAAGCATCGAAACCGATCGGTTCGAAGACGTCGTAGCCCTTGAGCTTCATGAACCTTCCATATACATCCGATCCGATGAAGGAAAACATGTTTCCTATGTGGAGACCGGCAGCGGAGGGATATGGAAACATCATGAGATTGTAGAAAGGCTTCTCCGCTTTCTTGAGATCTATGTTAAATGGCTTCTCCTTCGCATAGTAATCCTGCCATTTCCTTTCAATCACCCTGAAATCGTACATGTGCTACCTCCCGAATGAGTGTAAAGCTTGAGAAAAGCAACTTAGATGGATTATAACATGCCAGTGTTACCGAATTTCTGACAACCGATCAGTTGAATTCATAACCTGGACAGCTCCCTGTTAAAGTTATGAATAACAAGATTTCCTTGTTGGACTCTCTCTTGCAGAAAACCATCTTTCGCGGCACATTCGAGAAAGATATATAGACAACCAGAAGCATAGCTAGAACCAGTAGGAGTCTCTTCATACAGATCTCCCCCTCACATTCCCGTTCCGTAAGTTCGGGCAGCTGGATCTCTATCGGATTATTGTCCACTGTGATGCCATCAATAGTTCTGTCCTTCTCGTCTCTTATGAAATATCTCGGACCTGTAGGATCAGATTCATGTTGTAACCCGATTCCAAAATTCACTCTTTCTTCGCTCATTTCTTCAGAGAAACTGAATCTTAGAACCGCAACGATGTCACTCACTTGAGAGATACCAGGCGCTTGGTCTAAAAAACCCCTGACGACTACTGCTTCTTTGCTCGAAGGGATGACACCATCAAAACTGGTTCTGTTTTCGAGAAACTGTTGGAAGTAAGCCTCTTCAAATACCCGACCCTCGTCACGGACTATGGAAAACTGAAGGTACATGAGTTCTCCGTTCAGGCTGTTATCGGGTGCGAAGTATTCCTTTTTGCTGTGCACATAATGTGCGACGTTGGGTGCTACGATGGCCACTTCTATTGAACCTTTACTCTCTCCGTCGGAAAACAGAATCTTTCCCGCTTCCAGATAGATCAGGGGTTTGTCTTCGCCGGCGTACCTTTCATCTAGCCTGAAAACAGCAGAAGGTCGGTACTGATCGCAGTAGCGCGTGCTCCCAGTCTGTCGTAAGCCCTTATGTACATCCTGTATATCTTACCGACCTCGAAAATGCCCAGAACTATGTTCCCCTCCTTCAGGGTTGCTGTCAGCCCTGCGTCGCTTATGAGGATGGAAGTGCTACTGGGTTTCCAGTCAAGCCAATCGGTTATATATTCGAAATCTTCCGTGTTTGTTTAGACAAACCTAAACTCGACCCTGGATACTTTCTCGGAGAACTCCCATTCCAGAAAAACATATCTTCCAAAGGGAGTGAAATCTTCCGAAAAGGCACCGTGGATGTACCTATCAGGCAAACTGATCGAATCAATAACCTTGACTTCAACAATGTGCCACCCTTCTTCTAGATCTGTGAGTACGATCTCTGTTTCAGAAGTCTCGATGAATTCACCTCCTCAACAGAGTATAGGTATAGATTGTTGATACCATGTGTTGGTTTCCAGGAGACTGTTACGTTTTTCGAAGAATACTCTACCTAAGTATTCAAGAAATCAACTGATGAATTATTCTGTTTAAAACATGAGCTTAGTACAATGATTGAAAAGAAAATCAGTAGCAACGAAGAAAGACGTCTCATTCTCAACCCCACAATTTGAATTGTATTTATTTGCATTGTCCGCCCAAGAGAACCATCCGGCAACAGGAGCTCTCTTTATATGTGATTTGAGAGTGAAAGAGGCCTCCCATTTGTTCATAGTGCCTGCAGATTAGGGGAAATTTAGACTCTTTCCGCTACGTCATTCGCCAGTACTGCAAACTTTCCGAAGACTCAACTGGCTGCAAATTATCTAAAAATCTACTCATTGCAACTCTTGAAGATCTGCTGAGATTCGAGAATCGGGAGAACGAAGAGATGGGTTTTGACATTCCAGACGAAGCAATAATTTCGATTTCAAATGATACCTTCCAGACAGTTTTGTACGTTCGTGTCAATCTTTGAGAAGTCTTCTCAGGCGTGCCCTTCCCACTTATTACAAACAGCCTGTTCTGGAGCTCTTCGACGTAATGCATCATAATTAAATCTACTCAAGAGAGATTTCTTGCTTTGAAGGAAATGAAATATGTATAATCATAATGATCAGATGGAACTAAAAAACTCTGATGTCCTCATGAAGGAGGTAGAGGGATGAAGAAAAGCATATTGTTACTGGTAGCGATCGTTGCTGCCATGCTTGTAGTTACTTCTTGTATCAAACCACTCAAACCGACCGAAGCGATTCTCGAGATAACTTCGATCGTCGTTTCGGGCAATGAAGCCACTATAAGCTGGAAGCTCAACACAACTGCGGAGATAGTATCGGCCAGTTACACTCTTCACGTTGGAGAGGCCGAGTATGAAAGCCAGGAAACCAGCAAAACCGTGACTCTCGCGGCCGGAACTCATCAGGTGAAGGTCGAAGGAGAGATAAAGGGCAAATACGAAGCCACCTACGGACAACCGGCCGTTCACGTGGAATCTGAAACGAAGACGGTGGAAATCTTGCAGGAGTACGGGAACACGATCCTGGTAACCCTGGTGGAGTACATGACGGGACCGGCCGCCGCAGGAGTTTCCCTGGAGGTCTTAGACGGTGAAACAGGCGTGCTCCTGGGTTCCGGAGAGACCGATCTCGAGGGAAAGACCGAGATTGATCTTCTCTGGTTCCTGTCCCCGGGTCTTCTAGAGGTCAGGGAAGTGACGTTAAAGGCAGAAAAAACCGGTCTTGCTCCGAGCGTTCTCGAGGGACTGGCTGTACCGCTGATTCCGTCCAACGAACTGGCCTCAGCAGGCAGCCCCTTGCCTGTTGACATGGCGATCAACAGGGCCATGATCGATCCTCTCGACGGTTCTTACCCCGAAATCGAGATCATGCTGTTGGACGGCAACGGCAACGAGATAGATCCGACAGATGTATCCACCAACGTTTATCTGAATATCGAGTATGCAAGCGATCTGGAATACGATGTCTGGGATGCTCTATACGTGGGCATCGGATACGTTCCCTGGGCCGGAGTTAGAGATTTCGCGTCTTTTGGCATGTCGGAAGCCACTTTCCCTATCCCGGCGGAGATCTTCAACGGAGATGTACCGATTCATGTCGTAGTTTACAACTACAACAGGGCCAGGCTCGACCGGGTTGTAAACCTCAACTTCACGGCCGAAAATGCCGAACCGGCCGAGACGTTCCCTCCATTAGGAGTCTGGCTCTGGTCGTGGACGTCGGACGCCAACGTCAATTACTACTCGCTACCGAAAGAGATCAACGGCAGAAAACTACACCTCGATGAGGAGACCTTCGAGGATCTTGCGGGAGCCCCGGCAGAGGGCAACATAATCGTTCAGATCGCCTGGGACCCCCCCGAGAACCTTGCGGGGTTAGTGGGTTTCAACATCTACCGCTCCAGTGATGGTGTTAACTACAAGAAGATAGCCTTCAAGACCGCCTTTTCCGGTTTCGATAGCGGAATCGGGATCGAGGCAGGCAACAGGTACTTCTACAAGGTCAGATCGGTTTACGCCGACGGAAGCGAGTCGGAGGACAGCAACGTCGCCTCGGTGGTACCGCTCGATATCTTCAAGGTCAAGCTTAACTCCCCGGCGAACAACTCGACGGGAGTTTCGAGAAGACCGGTACTGAAGTGGGCGCCCGTCGACAAAGTCAATTCTAGCAAAGTGCCTGTACTGGGCGGCGGTCTCCTCGACGAGAGCGAGATCACCTATCACTATACGCCCTGGATATACGACACTGTTCAGAGCGACTACCAGCATCTGCTGGCAGTCGACAGCGAATTCGAAACTTTCGATTTCTCCACCTACGGCCCACAACAGGTCTCCGTGAAGTTTCTGGATCCGTTCTGGCTTGGGAAAGAGATGAACTGGATCTTCATTCTCAACGGGCAGGCGTACCTGTACCCCTTCGATCAGCTCGAGGCCTTCAAGACCTATGAGTGGGGTCTGGATTACGCGGTGGCCATCTACTTTGGAGATGATGAAGACGGAGACGGCTTCTTCGATTCGGTCGCTTATTCGACCACCATAGACCTGGGCTACCATTTCGACAGGTGGTTCAACGACGCCGATTACTACAACCGCTTCACCACCGGTGGAGATAATTGAGAGGGGAGGTGGTGCAGATGAAGAAAACCTTACTGTTAATAAGTGTCGTATTGCTGGCCCTTGTGTTCGCTTCCTGTGTGAGAGTTGCCCCGGGTAACAGCGCCGGCGCCGATGTGGAGCTTGTATGGAAGCAGATACAGGATGCGCCCTACGTTGAAGGAAGACTTATAGTGGGTTACAACGACATCGAGGCTTTGAGCGAGATCGTTTCTCTTCTCGATGCTGAGATAACCATCGATATACCGCGCTTGAACGCTGCGGGGTTGCGGTTCGACTCGACGGTCGAGGAGGCGAGGGCCGCTATCAGGGAGCTTTTTGTCGAGAGACCGGAGCTAGTCGCATCGATAAGATACATAGAACCGAACTACGAAAGAGAACTTATAAAGCCGGTGAAAGACGATAACCTGAAATTGCCCGAACTGCCCGTGGTTCTTGCCGAGGACGCGTTCCCCGACCTTGAAGGATTCCTCTGGGGAGTCAAGAAGGTCCGTGCACCGCAAGCCTGGGCCGCCGGGTACGATGGGACCGGCATAATCGTCGCCGTAATCGACACTGGCATCGACTCTAACCACCCAGATCTCCAGGGTCAGATAACTCACAGGTACGATCCGCTCCTCGATCTGGAGATCGACCCCGACATAGACTACTCCTTCGGAGCGCACGGCTCTCACGTCGCCGGTACTATCGCCGCAAAGGACGACGGCCATGGCGTCGTAGGCGTGGCCCCCGGAGCGAAGATAATGGATATACCGATCTTCCAGCCCGACTATATAGGCGACGAGTTCGTCGCGGCCGGTATAGTGTATGCGATTGAAAACGGGGCCACGGTACTTTCCAACTCCTGGGGAGGCAAGGGCTTTTCGACGCTTCTGTACGATGCGATCGCTTATGCATCCGAAAACCGGGTGGTCTTTGTGAACTCGGCCGGAAATGAACATGTGAACGAAGTCAAGAGTCCTGCCATGTACCCGGGAGTCGTGGTCGTGGCCGCCTCCACAGCGGGCGACGGGATCACCCATTTCTCGAACAGGAGCGTCAAGCTCTCGGTGGCCGCTCCCGGCGATTTTTCGATCCTTTCTACCGTTCCACTCTGGGATGTGGCCGAGTTCGCCTATCCCGACCTGCCGTACGCATATTACGGCGGAACGTCGATGGCCTGCCCTCACGTCTCGGGCGCGATCGCCATTCTCCAGCAGAAATACAGAGACATGGGACTGACCGTTTACCAGTACAGGAAACTTATCGAGCTCGGAGCCGACGATATAATGGCTCCTGGAAAGGATAACGACAGCGGTTACGGAAGGCTGAACGTAGAGAAATCGCTCTCGCTAGATCCCGATGCCTTCGGCACCGGAGGAAACGCATTCTTCTGGATTCAGACGAAGAGGACCTATTACGATGAGGAACTGGAGGGCGACTATCCGATGGGGATACCGGGCGTGTACGTCTCGATGATACCCCATGACCGGAACCTTCCGCCGATATACATCAAGAGCATAGGCGATCTCGAACTGGCAGGAGCGGCGGCTTTTGACATAGATGTGGGGATGTACGACGTCTATTTTGGAAGCGGAGACCTCTTCGATCCCAGCTCTCTGCTATATTTCTCTGGAAGGGTGCAGGAGCAGGAAGGCATGAAGTGGGAGAGTTACGAAGTCACTCACAACCCGATAAACTACGTCTGGGCCGATGTAGTCGAGTTTTCTTCAAGTCCGAAATTGGTGATAGAAAAGATTTCGGTCTTCCAGGAAGGCACGGAGATAGTCGATCCTGAGATCACGCTTCTGCAGTTCATCGTGACCGCGATCAACGCCTTCACCGGCGAGGAGTTCTCTTCTACTATATCCTACGACGGAGGAACTTTTGCGCTCCCGGACTATGCCCCGGCACCGCAGTATACGCTTACAAGCGAACCATTCCCGGGACTAGAAGATTTTCTGGCCGATAAAACCGTCGTCTTCACCGGCTACGTAGAGTACGACAACGATCCGGGCAGGAGGATATATTTTGAGAGAGAACTTCCAGCCGGAACGGGTTTCATTTCAGACGGCTGGTCGTTTTACTTCAGTGCCTTCTGAGGTTGTATGCAATATCTAGCCCCCGCAAGGGGGCTTTTTTCTGGCATAATTGATAAGGAGGTGAGAGCTTTGCAGGAAGAAACCGTGCTTGACATAATGATAGAGATTCCTAAGGGAAGTAGGAATAAGTATGAGTATGATAAGAAACTCAAGAGGATAAGGTTCGACAGGACTCTGTTTTCTGCTGTTCATTACCCGATGGACTATGGATTCATATTAAATACTCTTGCCGAAGACGAAGATCCGCTTGATGCAATGGTTTTGCTCTGGGAGCCGACTTTTCCCGGGTGTTTAATTGAGGCAAAGCCAATCGGCGCATTCAAGATGTGGGATGAGAAGGGCCCTGACGAGAAAGTCCTTTGTGTTCCGATACATGATCCGGTCTGGAACTATATAGAAAGCCTGGATGATGTTCCTCCTCATCTACTTAAGGAGATCGAGCATTTCTTTTCCGTATACAAGGATCTCGAAAAGAAGAAAACGGGTATTGAGGGCTGGGTAAGAAGAGAAGAAACGTTGGAAATTATCGCTGCATCAAGAATAAGATATCTTGAAGAAACTCAAAATTCTTAAAATGTGCGACAGGACGAAATTCCGAAAAGCGTATATCATTGACTTAGCAACAGGAAAGGAGAATCCATTATGTATGAATACGTTATCTGGGATTTCGGTGGCACTCTCTTCGATACTTACCCTGCGGCAGCGGAGGTATTCTCAAGGGTCCTTGAGAAGTACGAGGTGAGAGCTTCCGTCAAAGAAATTCTTGAAAAGCTTAAGGAATCAACATCGAAAGCTGCACAACACTTCATGGATAAGTACAGACTGCACAGTGGATTTCTGGAGGATTTCTACAGTATAGAGAACCATCTTGAACCGGAGAGACAACCACCTTTTGAAGGGGCAAAGGATACCTGTATCCAGATTAATAAGAACGGTGGAAGTAATTTCCTTTTCAGTCACAGGAGTAATTACTCCATGACCAAACTTCTGAATTACTACAAGATGCTGGATCTTTTCTCCGAAATTGTATCCGCAGACGGTGGTTTTGCCAGAAAGCCCGATCCACAGGCAATTATGTATATTATCGACAAGTATGGGCTTGAGAGAGAAAGAGTTATTACAATCGGTGATCGAGAGATCGATATTGAGGCCGGGAAACGCGCCGGAATAGCTACCTGCCTCTTCAATCCAGATTCGTCATCAGCAACCACAAAAGCTGATTTTGTCGTTACCTCCTTGAAACAGGTTCCTTCTGTTTTGCAGGTGTGCAACAGATACAGTGGTTGTGAAAGCTGATGATCGAGAATCTGATATGGGATTTCGACGGTTCGCTTTTCAATACCTACCCCGCTATGGTCAGACTGTTTAAACAGGCTCTGCTTAGAAAGGGATATGTCGCTTCCGAAAACGAAATTCTCTCCCTCATGAAAGACACCCTCGGAAAGGCCGTTGACTTCTATTTGGATAGAGGAGTTGACTATGCCTTCTACAAAGACTTCAAGAAATCTGAAGAAGAGCTCGACCCGGCCGAGCAACCTCCTTTTGAAGGTGCTCGCGAGGTGTGCTCAATACTTGTAAGGAATGGCGGTAAGAATCTGATCATAACTCATAGATCACGAAAGACTGCTTTCAAGCTGCTAAGTTACTACGAAATGACCTCGCTTTTCAGCGACATAATCACCAGAGAAAGCGGATTTAAGAGGAAACCAGACCCCGATGCTTTCGTCAGCGCGATAAGAAATTATAGACTGAACCCCAGATCAACTCTCTCCATTGGTGATAGAGACCTTGACGTCATTGCTGCAAGGGATGCGGGAACAAAGACATGTTTCTTCTCTCAGAATGGATCCAGACCAACCATTCGAGTCGACTTCACAATAGACAATCTGTTACAGCTTGAAAAGATTGTTTCTGATGACGGCCATTCCTCACATGTATAGCAAATGAAAAAAGTGCATACGCAAAACCCGTATGCACTTTTCCTATGCAGAAAGATATTCTATTGGTAGTATACCTTTCTTGAATCTGCTTCAGCAGGGTCCTTGAAGTAGTATCCAAGTTCATTTTCGACTATTTCGGCGTATCTTGGGGCGGAAACCGAGAATCCTCTGTCGGGGTTCTTCTTCGTCCACTGAGACAGAATCTCTTGAATAACTGAAGAATGCTGTCCGACTCTTCTGTCCATAGAGAATCCGTTCTCGTCGTACGGGACGAAAAGCAATCCCTTTTCACCAGCCTTCAACACAAATGGGTCTATACCATCGATAATCAGTTCTAGAGTTTTGGCAGCCGTAATCTGATCAAGATGGACTCCGGGTGACTCCAGTAAGAACGGGTATGCGTCGGACCAATCGCCAATTTCCCTGTGTGAGAGGCCTCTGTAACCGGTTGGAGAAGACTCCACGTGATTATCAAACTTCTCTCTTCCCTTCACATAGAAGGAAGCTCCTATTGCATAGGGCATTGACTTCTCAGGGGCAACTATGCAGTTGGTCACAGGGTACATCGCCTCTGCTTCATGCAAATCAATAACGATATCTATACCCTCATTACGGATCATCTCCATTGCTGCAAAGGAGACTTTCTCAGCAAGGAATCCGTCAGGCCTGCCTGGCCAGGATCGATTTGTATTTCTTGCGTCTATGTACGACAAAAGCTGACCATCAGGATAGTGTACATAGACGTCCGGGTCTGGCCACTGGTCAAGTGCCTGGAACCCTCTGTCGCCCATTCTGAACTTCTGTTCTCCCCATGGAGTTTCCAGATAGTAGTAGAGAGGAAATCCTCCACCTGGCTGTGTTCCAAGAGAACCGCTAACATTGAAATGGGGAATAACGTAGACTGTTCCCTTTTCCACTTCGAGATTCCCGATGAAAAAATATGCGAGTAAAGTCGCGGAAGGTTCATTGGCATGGGTCCCCGCTATTATGAGAGTCTTCCCGCCTTCTTCTGCGCCCTTCAGTTCAAAAACATCGGTATCTGCAATCGTTCCTTCTATTCCGTCAAAGTACTTGCTAAGTTTAAAAACGTTAGTCACACTTGGTCCGGCCACTACTTCTTCCTTGAAGTACCTCTGAACGTACAGTGGTATTCCTCCAGCCAGAACTATAAGTGCAAGTACACCAGCGATTATAAGTTTTCTCATCATAAAACCACCCCTACTTCATTCTCAGCAGTCTGAGAATGAGGGGTAGAAGAGCCAAAGTATAGAGTATCTCGCTCTTTAAATCCTTGGTCTTAATGAAGTTCCATATTAGCATGCCTGCCACATAGGCTGTCATCACATAATACAGAAACATTATCAAAGTCATGACGACACCTCCTCCTCAACCTACCATCATCAGGAAGTTGAATTTGTTGGCGAAGATAATCAGTATCATAGCAACTGCGGTTATGGCTATCCAGGGCACTACACACTCTTTCAAGAACGAGCCGTAAGAACCTTTATAGCCAACCGTACTCACTGTCAACCTCCCTATCAGCGCAGTTGGGGGTAGTCCATCTCCAAGAGGCCATAGAAGGCTTAATCCTGCCAAAACAATTACCGGGTTTATTCCGTTTGAATTCAACATCCAGATAAGCGGTATTCCTATTACCATCGCACCACCATATGTAAGGAGACCTTCCGATATCGGTATTATGAAGGGAAGGAGTATCCAGACTATAGCCAGAGGAGCCGTAACAATCCACATTGAGATCAAACCCTTCACACCATTGAAACTCATGACCTGGATCAGCATTCCCACAACTGCGGTGGTTGCTATCAGGGGTGTTAATTGGGCAACGGTCTCTTTGCTGACCTTCAGAATATTCACTCTCTTGAAGTTCATTAGCCAAGCAACTAACGCACAGATTGCAAAGACTAGAGGCAATCCGAGAACCGGGAATCCGAACGGCCAGATTCTGGGGGCCCCGAGCAGGAATATCAAGACAAGGAAAGGAACAGCAACACTCCACCCGGAGAGCCCTTTGGGATCGGGAATCTCTTTTAGTGCCTTTTCTTTGTCTATGTTCTTTGCACCACGTCCAAAGAACAGGACAGAAAACAGCGCCAGAATCAAGATCGGTACAAGAAGAGGCATTGTGAACCCCACATAAGGTATTGCTGTTCCCGCACAAGTCATCATTGCCCAGATGTTGACTGGCGGAGCAGCAGCGCTCAAACCCGCAATTATGAAGATTAGCGCCGAAATCCTGACCTTTGAAAGTCCCATCGCGTTAAGGGCTGCTGCTACCGTACCCCCCACAACTAGAACGGAGATACTCCCTGCTCCGGTAAGCGCTCCCGGAACTAGAATTACAAGCATCAGTAGTATCAGCATCAGGACTCTTTTGTTATGGAAAGCTCCAATTATCTTCCTGACGATATAATTCGTTCCACCCGACTCTTTGATAATATTCATGAAAATCGTCGCAAATACGAAGATAAGTCCAATGTCGAGGTAAGTTACAGATCCTTCGGCTATATGCCTGAAAGTGTCAAAACCTGCTCCTCCGGCAATTGCTCCCCCGATTACTGCAACAAACATACATAGTTCCGTTGAAAACTTCAGGAACTTTCCAACGGCGTAGGCTCCAACCATGACTAGCCCGGCTATGATCGTTTGCATATATATTGCATCAGCTGACAACGTGATTACCCCCTTATAATGAACGCGGCACAATCATCACGATCGCGCCGCATCCAATCAACTACAACCCGAAGACTTCTGTGAATGTGTCGAGAAGATCGAAAGCTGAATCAATCTCCACTATTGGCACATTTCTTTCTGAAGCGGCATTCGTGAATCTGCCGTCCTTGTTTGAGTCCTTTGTCACGATGAAGATGTCTGCAAAGGGAGCTACTGTGTCAATCATTACCTCGATCGGACTACCAGGAAGACCCCTCTGAACTGAACCGCCGATTGCCACGGCAATTATTGCGATCTCGTTCGCCTTTGCGTAATCGATGAGTGCCTTGAGCCTTGAAACTTCCGATTCTACAGACAATCCCGACGCTCCCATACCTTTGAGACTCGCACCAAGAACCAGGATCATTGACTGAAACTTCGTCCCTTTGGGATCAGGGGAAAGCGTGGTCACGTGTTTTCCAATAGCCGACACAGCTCCACCAAGGCCTACTCCGGCAGCTAGCTCATCTTTGGAGAGAATGTCGCAATAATCGTACTTCAAACCTACTTCGTCGGCAACATAAGTCACCGTCTCAACTTCCGTACTCTGACCGGCTGAAGTGATTACAACAGGAAGTGCCAGTGAGACTTCTGTAGCCGAGAAGGCAAGTGCACCGACAACAGAAACAATAATCATAACGAGAATTGCTTTCTTCATGAAACTACCTCCTTCTTTCTGCTCTATTCGACTCATTTATTTGAAACAAATATTGTATACAAAGTCCGAAATTATCGAAGAAAGCCTGCCCCGAAAGGGGCAGGCCAGGACTATCATTTAGGTTTGTAAGCGTCGTCGCCGAAAATGTGACCTTCGTCGTATCCTACTGCATCAAGCCACCAGTCGGGGTATCCAGCTGAAGAACCAACGTTCGGGATGTTGATGTATCCGTCTCTGTACTTGGTTATTAGATATTCGTTGAAATCCCAAACCTCCGCCATTACTCTGTCGGTAACGTCGGCAACGTAATCAGTAAGGAATTCCTTACATAGTTCTGGATCTGTTTCGTAAAGCTGTGCAGCTGCCGCTTCAATCGCTGGCTGTACTGCAAAGAGCTTTCCTTCTATCTTCTTCTGAAGTTCCTGAATCTCCGGATACATGTAACTCCACTTCAGTTCTGCCCAGTTGCCCATGAAGTTGAATGCCCAAGATGCGACATTATAGTCGAATTCCTGAAGGCTACCACTGTCATAAGCATAAGGAACGTCCGTTATTCCACAGTACATCGGCACAAGAATCGTTTCGTGAGGTGCAGCTGCTCCCCACCATACTACTCCACCGACAGGATCAGGAAGCCAGTCTCTCGACTGAGTGACGAAAACGTACTCACATCTGAAGATAGAAAGGGCTCTTTCCCAGCTTCCCTTTATTAGCTTACTGGAACCGGCATAGCGATTAGGATTGCCGAATGGACCTGCTGCAAGCCCTTCAGTAAGATCGAATTCTGTTCCTTCGTAGTGATCTCTGAAGAGATCAATAACATCTGCAACCGACAGTTTCTTGTCAGGTACGATAGAGAATGGGTAGTCTTTTGTAAAACTGTCTTCTACCCAGGGAGAAAGTCCAAGAGATGGAGAGACTCTGTCGAGAACTCTCCATGTTCTTCTCAGACTGTAGTAAGGCATAGAGTACTCGCCTGTACTAACAGTCGCCATCCAGTCGATAGGACCTGTGCTGGGATCGTACCAGCCGGCTTCTGTTGCAACATCGATAAGATTCGGCGAGAACATATTGTCAGGGCTTTCAGGATCGAGTTCTCTTATCCTGAACATGTTCGATTCTACGAAGACTTCTCCATCTGGAACCTTCTTCGCCGCCCAAAGTGCACTCTTCTTGTCTGGCGATGCACAGATTTCGAAGACCCAGGCTTCGTTTGGGTCTGTTACTGTCAGTGTTTCTCCCCAACCGTAGTAACCGTACTCAACGGCAAGCGCACCCATGAGTTCTATTGCTTCTCGGGCTGTGGTAGTTCTCTCCATTGCAACTCTCGAAAGAGCAGCAACATCGAAAATACAATCTGCACTTGGCTGCGCATAGACCTTCGCAGAACATGTACATTCACCGATTGCCAGCTGATGTTCATTGATTACGCCATAAACTGCATCAAAGTAGCCAAATGTGTGCTCGACCTGATCGATGTAACCCAGAGGCTCTGTTGCCGGAAGGTCTGGATCGTTGTAGGTCGGACCCATATCTGCACCGACATAACGTGGATATGGCTCGATGAAAGGATATACTGCTCTCTTTGCTCCCGCTTCATAATCTGCGGGTGGAACATAGACGTACCTGAAATCACAGAGGCCACAGTCAGCTGAATGGCTCGTCATTACTGAACCGTCAACAGACGCACCCTTAGTAACGATGATTGTGGTACATGCAAGGCCAATACTGACTATTGCAGCAGCCACAATCAGGACCAATAGGATCTTACGCAAATGAAACCCCTCCCAACTAGATTTTATTGGGGATATACCCCAGTTTAAGGTCGCTAGACCTCATCTATTTTCCTAACGAAATCAACCAAATATCTTTTCCGCCCTTGTTGCTTTCTACGTCTCCGTCAGATGATGTTGAATAACCACAGAAAATATGCTTTTCATCTGAACTGACACCCGAAAGAATTAGATCGTCTGCCGATCCACCTACCGATAATGATTCGACAAGCTCACCGTTTTCCTTTATTACAATTATCCACCCATCGTTCATACCTAGAGGATCTTTGACGTCAACATTCTGTGAAGTTGTGTGACCTGCAACAAGAAAGTGTCCGTTCCCGAATCGCTGAACCACGCGTGCTATATCTGTAAAGGTTCCTCCATAATTCTTCGCCCAGATTTCTTGCCCAGCTCTGTCTACTGTTACAACGTAGAAGTCTTTCCCTCCGAGTCCGCTGGAAAACATAGATACTCCAGCATCCTGTTCACCAACAATGATTATTGTGTCCTCAAAAATCATCACATCGTAACCATCTTCGAGATACATACCACCGTAACTCTTATAGGAAGAAAGGACTCCTTCATTATCGATGACCGCAAGTGCAGCCTGTTCGTTAACGTAATTACAGCTAATTCCTACGTCTTTGTAGGTCGTATAGCCTACAGCCAGTATCTCGCCTATGTCAGTAATCGTTAGCTTTCGAGCAAGATCTTCGTTGTTGTTTTCTCCATCTATTGTCCACTGCTTCAGAAGCTCTCCTGTAGAAGCGATCTCAATTATCCAGAAATCTTCTCCCCATACATGTCCTCGAACATCTCCATCTACCGATCTCGTGTAGCCTGCAACGACCACATTTCCCGAGGGCCTCTCAACAACATCGTAAGCATGGTCCTGGCCACTTCCCCCGAATGTCTTCTCCCAGAGTAGTTCACCTTCCGAGGAAAGCTTGATTATCCAGAAATCTCCAAGCTTGTTACTCACGGAAACATCGCCGTCTGATGATTCTGTCATGCCAACAACGATGAAGCCGCCGTCTCTTGTCTCAGCTATCGCTTCTGCAACATCAGAATCACTACCACCGAAAGTTCTAGACCACAACACTTCAAAAGAGCCGTCCATTTTCACTACGAGAAAATCCTCTTCCCCTTTTGAAGTCCCGAGATCTCCGGTAGTCGAAGTTGTATATCCTGCAATCAGAATACTTCCGTCTTTGAGCAAAACCAGACCGTTTGCAACGTCATCGCCTTCTCCTCCGTAAGCAATCGAATACTCAACACTAATCTCTGAAAATGTAAGTGCGCTTAACATAATAACGGCTAACAAAAATACTCTCTTCATTAATCCTCCTGTTAGTCACAGCACCTGCCGCCGCCGAAATCCCTTTCAAAGATTGAAACGAGATCTACAACAACTGGCAGCTCCACCAATATAGGGGTATCACTTTTCAGATATGGCAAGTATTGATCAGTGGGGCTCTCGGCTACTATAAGGACATCTAGAAACGGAACGATTGTTCGGACGAACTCTTCCTTTACGGGATCGTTTCCAATCCCTTCAACATCGATGTCTATTGCTAGAACCTTTCCTCCAGAGCTCTTCACTGAAGAGGCAAGCATCTCAATTCTAATGATATCTTCTGCTGATCCCCGTTCAGCGCCTCCAACAATGACAACAAGAGTACGATATGGAGTTCCGGTAACGTAGAATGGATGGAAAAATTCGTCGGGTAGCTCTCTCCCAATCCTGTATCCAGCACCAGAAGCGAGATCTTCGACTGTCGCAAACCGCGAATAGTCACGAGCAATCTGAAGACTGTCACAAAAATAGGTTATATTCTGAAGTTCTATGCTCTCGCCCCAAACTGTCATTAACAGAGGATCTTCAATAACGGGCAAAGGTTCGACTGTCAGAGAGCAAAGAATTGAACCAGCGAAAAGAATCAGCATAACCGTAGCAATTTTCAACAGTGCCATCCCCAAAATAAATAATAATCAGTCCAAGAACGGAAAACTCATTAAGTTAGGTTGTAAAACTTTCTTATAATCATTATAGCAAAGCCTTATGCCATTTTGCCCGCTTGCTCCAATCGATACACAAGTTTTAAATAGGAGGAAAAAGCTCTAGTTTCTGACTCCATGAGTGAGATTCCCTTTCAAAAAGACTTCCTGGCTCATTAAACACTTGCATCAACTTATTGACATGTCCCACATGGAACCACAGTCGCGGCTTAAGAATCGAGAAATCGACTTCAAATGAGTCTATAGTCATACGATATCAAGAACGCTTCAAGAAAAGAAGGGCGAAGATTACTCCGCCCTTCGATAGAACAATAGTACTATCTTCTGGTTGTATCTCCATAACCAACAGCTTCGAGCCACCAGGTTGGGTACCCTGCAGTAGAACCATTCACATAACCGTCGTTCAATGTGTAGATCAGTTCATCAGCGAGTTTCCACCATCTATCCACAACTCTATTAGCAAGACCGTTGCTGTAGTTCGTGATGAAATCAATCGCTGCTTCTGGACTGCTCTTGTAAAGTTCGAGCGCAACCTTTTCGATCAGTGGCTGATTCGTGAGGAACTCAGTTTCAAACTTCGTGTATTCCTCTTTGATAATCTCTATTGCGACATTGTATCTCAGATCGGCTAGGTTAGAGACGTGGTTGAATGCCCACCATGCAGAACTTCTGTCGAAGAAATTCCTTGCTCCCTGACTGAATGACTCGGGAACACTGGTAGCGCCAGCGTAGAAGGGAATGTATACAGTTGAATGAGGCGCATCTTCGCCAAACCATACCAGTCCACCGATTTCAGCAGGCATCCAGTTTCTTGCCTGTCCAACGATTACATAAGAACACCTGAACATGGAGATTGCTCTTTCCCAACCGTCGTAGTTGACACCTTCTGGCCTTTGACTGGAAGAGGTCGCATATCTGTTAGGATTGCCAAAAGGACCCGCGGCAAGACCAACCGTGAGATCGAATTCTGTTCCTTCATAATGATCGCGCTTGATCATCATAAGATCGTGAACAGAAACCTTCTTGTCTGGTTTGACTGACAGAGGGTATCTCTCTGCCCAGGGATCAAGCTCAAGTGATGGGGCTAGAAGATCCAGTACTCTCCACTCTCGTCTTGTGTTATAGAATGCATTCTTCGGCCCATAGGCTGCATAGAAGAGGAAAGTCCCTTCTCCGTCCCACAGTCCTAGATCGATAGCGGTTGAGTAGACATTTGGAGAGGCCATGAAGTAGTCGGTGTTCTCAAGATCGATTTCTCCAATCCTCGATCTGTTGGCGTGAACGAGAACATGATCGTCCGGAATTCTCTGTGCAACCCATACCGCTCCGGGTTCTTCGCTCCCAGGAGACCAGAAGGGTCCAGGACCACAGATCTCAAAGAGCCATGCCTCTTCTCCGTCGATAATTGTTAGTCCTTCGCCGCCATCGCCATATCCGTACTTCTCGGCTAGTTCTCCCATTACCTGTATAGCTTCCCTCGCCGTAGTGGCTCTCTGAAGACCGAGAACCTGCAACTGCTCGATTGTCATCCATCCCTGAGAGTTTCTAAGCGCTCTCTCACCACTCCAGGTTGTTTCTCCCATTATTACCTGGTTTTCGTTCATGAATGGATATCCTATGTGGAAGTAGGTGTACGTTACCGGTGCCTGAGGTATTTCTCCCACGTAAGATACAGTCCTTCCGGGAATACCCGCCTGACAGAGACCCTTGTAAATGCTTACGGTCTCGCCCTCTTCATGTACTCCACCGGGAATAATCTGAATTCTGGCATCGTAGCTGCCATCACAGGTGTGTGTGGTCATCGTTGAACCGTCAACCGATGCATCCTTTCCTACCAGGATAGAGGTGCATGCCATTGCGGTTACGCCAAATCCAACAAAAAGCACTAACAAAACAATAAGTACACGTCGCAATTCTTTCACTCCCCTTTCACAAAATGGGGGTCGGTCTATGACCGACCCGGAAAATATTCCAGAACTAACTTAAATCAAGGAAGCCTAAGAATCAAAGAGTCTGCTAGATCCCAATATGCTTCCTCTACCTCGATCATCAAGCTGGAAACGTAGCTAGTTAGGAATTCAACTGCCAGATCCCTATCGGTCTTGTAAAGCTCAAGTGCTGTAGCCTCAATTGCTGGCTGGACTTCGAAAATCCTTTCCTGAAGAGGTTTTCTGACAGCATCTACTCTCGGCATCATGTCCTGATACCTGACTCCGGATAACCTGTCGACAGTATAGAATGCCCAGAAAGCATCATCTCTGTTGATCTTGCTGTCCCCTCTGTTTATTGTGGTCCAAGATTCAGGAACGCTGGTCGTCGCACAGAATAGAGGAACAACAACTGCTTTGTGGGAATTTCCAAGACCAAACCACGAGACCGCACCAATCTCAGGTGGCAACCAGTCTCTCGTTTGGTTTATGAAGAAGCAGCTTGTACTCTGAACACCGATGTTCCTTACGCTCGGAATTCCAAGAAGATTTCTGAATTCACTTCCTGGCTGTGGCGATGCCAGCCCACTCTTCCTTATCTCGTCTCCGTATTCATATAACCAGGCTTCATTAGCTTCCATGTCACCAGGTGTACCAGTCATAACATCTCTGTAGAGCTCAATTATGTCATATACCGAAACCAGTTCATCAGGCTTCACAGAGAAAGGATAGTCATCAGTCTTGTCATAGGACCAGTTACCGGAAGGATTCAAAGTGCTGAAAATCCTCCAGAGCCTGGAACTCCACTTACCTTTGATGTTTCCGTAAACATACTTCCAGACAAACGGTTCACCACTAGCGGGATCATAAAGACCGAGTTCGATGGCTGTGTCGAGATAATTATCGGAGATATAGAAGTCTTCCTCTGGAACGGCCGGCGGTCTTTTTGTCTCAGGATCTATTTCTCCAATCATACTGTAGTTGACAACAGCCGAAATATGTTCATCGGGGACACGCTGGGCAGCCCATACGGCTCCTGGACCATCTCCTGGCTTCCAAAGAGGGCCTACCCCGTAAACTTCAAATACCCATGCCTCCTTGCCATCGGCTATTGTGATGCATTCCCCAAGATTGCAGGATTCGCGGTAACCATACTCTTCGGCAAGTTGCCCCATAAGCAATATAGCTTCCCTTGCAGTAGTACAACGTTGTAGTGCAAATGCCTGAAGCTGCTCAACAGTCATTATTGCTTCGGGACTATTCGCAGTTGCTCTTGCTCCTCCCAAGGTTGTCTCGCCCATAAGAAGTCCCTTTTCGTTGCCAAAAGGATACGATGTCAGGAAGTACTGGTAAGTATGCTCCACCTGCGGAATTTCGCCCAGTTTCTCGAGTGGCCTTCTATCCGCGTAAACTATCCATTCCCAAACAGGTGTCATGCTTCCCGGTTCATGGTCTGCTGCAGGCTGTATCAGAATCCTAGAATCATATGTCCCGTCAACTGTCTGCGAACAGATAACAGAACCATCAATTGTAGCCATCTTACCAGCAAGTATATCTGTGCAGGCAATCAGACTTGCGTAGAAAACTGACAGTACAAGAACAATCGTTACTAGTATCTTTCTCACCTAAAAACCCCTCCCTTTTGAGGAAAAAAACTCAACAATAATGATGCTTTACCGGTCATTCATAGTAAATCTTACTTGCACTTGCTTTAGATGGATCCTGGAAATAGAAGCCGGTACCGTTACTAACTACCTCGTCGTATCTCGGAACTCCTCCGACAAGTACCTCCTTTCCTGGATTGAAATCGCTCCATAGCTCGAGAACCATGAGAGTCGTGGAGCAGTGTCTGCCGACTCTCACATCGATTGGCCAACCTTTCTCGTCTATCTTCTCGTAAAGCAGACCGTACTTTCCGGCTGTCATAACAAATTCATCCTTACCTGTTAACAGAAGCGCCTCATCCGTGATTCCCCTAACCCTGTCCAGGAAAGGCTCGGGAGTCTCGAACAGAAGAGATATCGCGTCCGAATGATCCCCCACTTCTCTATGAGAGAGTCCGTGAAGGCTAGGAGGAGAGAACTCCATCCCGATCCTGAATTCCGAAGAAGTGAGAATCATGGAAGCCAGCCCCGCTATGTCTGCGGCCTTCTGATGAGCAACTATTGTGCTTATGACAGGGTACTCAAGCTCGGCCTCATGTAAGTCGATGAAAACGTCAACTCCTTCTTCCCTTATAAGATTCATGAAAGCGTAGTTAGTCTGTTCTGTGATCATTCCGTTCTCCCTGCCTGGCCATGTTCTGTTGAAGTTACGAATGTCCATGTAGGCAAGAAGCTGACCACTTGGATAGTGGACGTACGTCTCGGGATCCGGCCACGAATCGAGAGGGCTTGTCCATCTGTCTCCCATTCGGTATTTGCTCTCTCCCCAGGGTGTTTCGATCGTGTAATACATGGGATATGCGTCCCCCGGTCTGGTAACTCGTGATCCACTCTGGTTTGCAGTTATGGCTACGATCAGCCTTCCCTTGCTTGGCATGGCGTTCTCGACTAATATCTTTGCGGCTAGATTCGTCGCTGGTTCCTCTGGATGAGATCTACCAATCACAAGTGCCGTTCCACCGGGTACACCACTATCGATTATGTAGATATTGGTGTCGTTTATGGTGCCTTTCAAGGGCGCAAAATAGTCACCAAGAGTCTTCACATTGGTTACCCCCGGTCCAATTACAACTGGCTCCCGGAAGTTTCTGTGGTTGTAGAACTCGATCCCCGCAATAATAAGGGCAATCCCGACCAATGCAGTTGAAACTATTTTGACAATCATCAGGTTTCTGTCAGTCATACCAGCACCCCCTACTTGATTCTCAGGATTCGCAGGATGAATGGCATTAACATGACAGAAAAGAGGATTGCCTCCTGAAAATTCTTGGTCTTGATCAGGTTTCTAGCTATAACGAAAACTACAAAAGCGATTATCAAGTAGTAACAGACACTGATTATTGTATAAAGAACAGCCATTAACAACACTTCCTTTCGGCCATGACATCACCCGCCAACCAAGAAGGAAAGTTCATTACTGAAGATCAAGAACAGTGTAGTGATCAGCAGAATAAACCCCATTGGAACAAGCGAAGTCTTCAAGAAATCCTTATAGTAGTGACCCTTGAACTTGAGCTCCATAACCGTTGCCCTTCCAACAACTGCAGTAGGGGGAAGAATATCTCCCACTGGCCACATTACTGCCATTGCAGAAAGAGCGATTATTGCGTCCATACCTTTCATGTTGAACAAAAGTATAAGGGGAACTCCGAGAAGCGGTGCAACCGCGTATTGGAGCAACCCTTCAGAAACAGGCAATATTAGCCAGAGTGCAGCAAACAGAACCCACATAGGCAGTGTCACTACGGCCAGAGAGATCAACCCTCTTGCGCCACTCAAAGCCATTATCTGTATCAAAATACCCACAACTATCATGATTCCTACAAGAGGGATCAAAGTGTTTATAGTGTTTGTCGCTATTTTTAGAATCTCCAACTTCTTGGGACTGAGGAGAATCGCAAATACAGATGCTACAACGAACATGAAAGGCAACCCCAGCGTAGGAATTGAGTGGGGCCATATCCGTCCCGCCATGATCAAGAATATTAGGACCACGAAGGGAATTCCTACCCTTATCCAGTTCATCTTCGCAGGCGGTTCAGGCAGCTCCTTCAAAGCTTCTCCTAACTCTACAGGCTTGCCCTTTCCTCCCAAGAAGAACATCGCAAACAGAGACCCCGCAAGCGACAGGACAAGGAGCGGAATGAAGAAGCCTACATAAGGCATGTTAGAACCTGCGGCTGCCATCATCGCCCAGAGGTTAACAGGAGGTGCGGCGGCACTCATTGCAGCACAAACGAAAATTATCGCTGCTACTCGTTTCTCAGATATTCCCATGTAGGTGAGAACTGTCCCAACCAGCGTACCGACCGTGAGCACTGTGGTAGCACCAGAACCAGTCAAAGCACCGGGAATTAACAGGAGAAGAGTCAGGAAGAAAAGGCAGAGCGCTCTGCTCTTGTGGAAGGCAGTAACTATACGCCTTACCAGAAAGGCGACTCCCCCGGACTCCTTTATCAGATTCATGAAGAAAGTAGCAGTGATAAAGATCAAACAGACATCAAGATAAGTGAAAGAGCCTTCAACCAGATGACGAACGGGAATAGCTCCACCAGAATGTACAATGGCCGCTGCGATTGCAGCAACTAACATCGAGAGTTCAACACTAAGTTTAAGTGCCTTTGCAATCCCGAAAGAGACGGCAATTACGGCAAGTATTAGACCAGCGTGGAAGTACACCAGGACACTCCCCCTTCAGAACCGACCATGAGGTCGATTGCAAAATGATTCATTGTTTCACTCCGACTCAAACAGCTCTTTTAGAGCGGGACCGATGTCCAACGATTCCTTCACCTTGATCAGAGGTATTCCATTCTTTTCAGAGTAGTTCGTGAAGAAACCATCTGAATCGCTGTCAGCGATGACAAGAATCAAATCGGATTTTGGAATGACTGTATTTATCGACCTTTCGTCAGTAGAATCTACACGGCGCGCCATCCCCTCAATGTGTGCACCAATAATTGTCATTCCGAGTTCTTTAGCCTTAGAAATAAGAGCTTCAACCCTTTTAACCTCGAAATTCATATCAATACCGGCGGCTCCCATTCCTTTGAGGCTCGTTCCTGTGGTTATAACCAATGTCTTTGGAGCATTTTCTCCTGCCGCCATCTCGGAAAGCTGTTCGGCAGTCAAGAGATCCTCCTGAACACAGGCGATCTGGCTTCTTGTACACACCAGTCTGAACATCAAAGCACCCGGACTCTGCCCCATAGTGGTTACAACCATAGGTGGCTGAACGACCGGCATCTCAGTCTCCACTGAGAAAAGGGCAGAGCACGGCAAAACTAAAATCAGCATTACTAGAAATCCCAGGATAATCTTTCTCACAAAAAACACCCTCCTTTTAAAACTATTGAACTAATATACAGACTACCCATTCTGGCAAATAATAGACCCAAAACGATACTCTTGAAGGCTGCCGAAGAATATAGAAACAAACAATAAAATAAGTACGTAATCCTTATCGTTTACAAACTTATTCTACCATCTCTTCAATCTCTGACAAACCATGATCTGTCAAGATGATCTCCAATGTAGCGCAACTACGTTCGATTATCACTTCATAGTTAATTGATGTGTGATAAGCCAATCGGCAAATGCATTCTTGTTTAATTCTCTGCTTTCATTAGCTTTCGATCCAGTTAATTACCCGCATTGTTATGTTTATGGAAATTCTGCAGACTCATCTCATGCGTGCTACCATGGAAACCAAAAATCTCTTTCTGGAGGGTTTTGATGAAGAGCTGGAGGGTCTGGGAAGGTTACGAATACATCATGTTGAAACCAGGCGAGTTGAAGGGCATAAGGGATGCCATAAGATATTATGACCCGAAAGGAAAACTTGTCGCGGTACAGGTACTACGAAAAACAAGCGAACTGGGGCAGATGAAGATTACATAATCATCCTTTAATGCAGGTTCCCATATTCATATCCTGAACAATTATCAGTCCCATAGAATACATAACCAGGCATAAAACGAAATACAGCCCAATAGGGATTAGTACTCTCAAGACTCTATTCGAGGTTCTGGAATTCAGTTTTTCTACTAAGAAATTGACTGAGAGAATTATAGCCAAAACAAGAGTGTACTCGACTCCAAATAAGAAGAACGGTAAATCGTTTATCTGGTTAACACTGAAATAGGCTTGACCAACTTTCTCCCAGAAAGGCCATGGTGTGAACATCAAATGGCTGATAAGATAGACCGCCCACGTTCCAAACACAATCGGCAAACTCTTTGAGGTCTTCAGATAGTATTTCGAAAAGAGATAGGCGCCTATAACTATTCCCGAAAGATGCACAACGTCATAAACTATCTGGAGCATGTATACATGGTCAGAAAGATCGAGAGTTGAGAGTGCCGCAACAAGAGAGATTCCCATTGTCGCCATTGCCCCCTGTTTTGCCCACTCCCACCCAAACAACAGAGCCAACCAACCAATCAAGAATACTAGATAACATAGATAGATCAGATTATGTAAGTTGTTCGTCGAAAAATAAGTAATCCCGCCGTCAGAAGTGTGCTCGTATTTCATATCAAGAAGATCGAGATCGAAATGCTGGTTTGGTCCACTGTAACCGCAATCTCGCCACTCGTAAAGCCACCCATCCCAAGTTAAGTAGAAGATAAGAATTAGAATCCACAAAACCATGAAAAAAAAACCGAGCCTTCTCTCAAATATGTTTTGGTTTAGCTTCATAATAACTCCCGCCGAAAAGACTAAAGATAATCCTGATTTTATCATGATAGAATGCATAATAGAATTCATCCATTGGAGTGGTTTTCTTGTCTCTTGACTGGATAGATGTGACAGACATTGACATCAAGACTCTTCTGTTGTTGGAAAAGCACAATATTTCTCATCTTGAAAGAAACCATTCAGATCAAAGATCGCTTGCAGTGGTTCTGAAGGCCAATCCAGAAATTCTATGGTATTTCAAGATGATTCTGCCTGAGAGGGCTGAGACATTCAAAAGAATGGTAGAAAACGTCTCGGAAGACCTTTCTCGAGAAGAGATCAGAAAAGCAGAATTGGAGTTGCTGAAGAATGTGAATGACTGGATAGTGTACGCCGTTGATCCGTCGGTGTACGACTCTCTCGAATTCACGAAGTGGGATAACAGATTATTGACTGACTTAGTTAGCTTTAGAGGCAAGAGAGTCGTCGATTTGGGTGCGGGTAGCGGCAGACTGTCATTCTTTGCGGCGAGCGAGGGCGCATCAGTCGTTTATGCCGTTGAGCCAATGAGAACTCTGAGGGAGTACCTGAAGACAAGGGCAAGAGCGAAAGGATTAAGTGACTTCTATGTTGTGGATGGCTTAACAGAGGATATTCCCTTTGAGAGAGATTTCGCAGATGTTGTTATTTCCGGTCATGTCTTTGGTGACTTCATGGAGAAGGAATTCAGTGAAATGTATAGGGTAACAAAACCGGAGGGCGAAATCGTTCTGTTTCCGAGTAATAGAGATTCAGACGATCGTATTCACTCTTTTCTTCTCGAGAAGGGATTTGAATGGGGCAGATTCAAAGAACCTGGTGCGGGCCTTGTGAGATGGTACCTATTTAAGGTGAACAAGATATTACCTTAAGGATTTGTCTCTGAAAAACTCCCAGATCATTTCGCTGGCTTTTATTGTGGCCTCAGACGAGCTGTTGAGAGCATCTAGTCCTTTTTCTCTCCCCGGCCAGGTGTGATCACCGTCAGTTATCATATAGAAATGGACAAGACTCCTCTCGTCTTTCCCGGTGTATTCTTTCAGTATGACCAGTCCATTTTCATGCTGTGTCTCCTGTACGGTACTTGCTCCCATCTTGGTTGCCCAGAATTCCACAGATTCTTCTACCGGGGGAAAATACATTCCGTTGGCTTCGGAGCTGCTCGAAAAACCTCCCTCAAAGGGTATTATTGGGTCTTTCATCCCATGGAACACTATCAGCGGAACTCCTCTATCCGGAGGATGTATCATAACTATGGAATTTTCATCGGTTCCACCTGCCGGAGAAGAAGAGACAATTGCGCATGCTGCAAATAGCTCAGGATAGCATGATACAAGCCGATAGGCGAGCATACCCCCATTAGAAAGACCGACAAGATAGACTCTGGTCTCGTC
This sequence comes from Mesotoga sp. Brook.08.YT.4.2.5.2., assembly GCF_003351125.1. Classification (NCBI taxonomy): domain Bacteria; kingdom Thermotogati; phylum Thermotogota; class Thermotogae; order Kosmotogales; family Kosmotogaceae; genus Mesotoga; species Mesotoga sp. Brook.08.YT.4.2.5.2. Next base: position 44,588 of record NZ_JPGZ01000036.1, on the reverse strand, counting down.
AACGGGATAACTGTTAATTATTTCGACAATAAGCTCGTAAATGTACGAAACATCATCAACATTGTTCTCCATAGCATATCCACAACAGAAACCTGAGTTCCAGCTCAAGAAAACGCTGTTCAAAGGGCCTGTTCCCTCAGGATAGACTGACATGAAACCCTCTTTATCAGCAACTTCCGTTATTCCGTAAGTGTTCTTTGTGTAATTGCCATTGCCAAAGAGGCCATGAAAGACAAGAACTACCGGCAACTTCTCATCTTTGATTTCCGGAGGTAGATGAATTATGGTTTGTCTCGTTCTGCCGTCATGCTCTATCGTCATAACCTCATCTACTCCCTTTTTCGTGCCACTGACGAGGGAGAATCCCATGGCCAGAAGAGTGCCGATTATCATCATTGTCTTGAACACTTAGCTACCCCCCGTTCACCTTTTAATTACAACAGTTGATAACATTTCAATACTAACATTTGTTAAGCCAGAACAATTCCTCAGTCTCTCCAGAAAATCAAACACGTTGTCTGAACAAATCCTCTTCATAACTCTTACTAAACGGCATTCAAAAAGCGAAAGCCTCTCCCTTGCGTAATTTGTCGAGCGAATTTCCATAGCCTGAAACAGTTAGTTCGAAGCTGTATTAAGCTTGCCGAAGGATGGATCTCTGAGGTTAAGAAGGACTATGTCTCCGTCCGATAGAAATGATACGGGAATCTGACTAAAAAATGTAGTGGTGACGTATCTACCCATAAAAGTCGGAAAGAGACCGAGGATAGAGATGCACGAAGCCGCAACTTCCCCTGCCGCCCCTGAAACAAGCTTGAGCGAGCGTTCTTCGAGATCAAAAACCTCAGAACTGGCATCTGTACTTCCTGATACCCCTTTCAGAAAGAAATCCCTAACATCGCTTTCGAAGACGTAATTCTGTCTGGACCAGATCCGGCAGTGACGAATCTTCTTTAACTTATCCCGCAGCCCTACCGGTGAAGAGATTGTCGAACCATCCATTACTTTCAGAGTGCCGAAGAGACTCTTCACAAACTCATTTAACCGGCTAATCGCCTCCCCCTCTCCCAGCGCTTCTGCAGTCACCGTATAATATCCTGTCAGTCCATTCAGTATTATGTTACCCTTGCCGGCGAGATCACTTATGTGCTCCAAAGCAGCAAGACCTTGAAAACCGTATCCCCCGACATGTATCTTCAAAGCGTCACTCCGTTCAAGTCACATCCGAGCGTTTCTTCATACGATTCATTCATGATATCAATAAAGGATGAGAAATCCATCAAATCTATACTCCTGGTCATAACGGGAGAGATCAAAACATCTGCAGCAGCTATTTCTCTCTGCAAAATCAAATCGGCTCTGTATTCATCCATCACTCCCAATATTGAATTCGAAGTATTGAAGTAACCCTATTCGATGAAGAAAGATCTACGGCAACTAAGAAAGTACTATTCGCCTCTCTTGCGACGCTTACAGGAAGATTGTTCGGGATACCGCCATCGGCAAGTGTTAGGTCTCCTTTCTTTTCAGGTTTGAATAATCCTGGAATAGCCATTGATACTCTAAGAGCTTCATATATACTTCCATGATTGTGGATGCAAAGTTCAGCGGAATCCATGATTGTAGATGTACAAATAAAGGGGATCTTTGTATCGGTGAACCTGTACCCCCAAGCGCTTCCTAAGAAGTCTGACGTATCTCCTGGAGGGAAGAACTTCTCTAAAAGTGTTCACATATGAACACACGATCGCACTTAAGATCGGCAAGTGCGTTCTTGCCACTGATTTCGTTAATGAGAACCATCTGGCCGCCTTTCTGCAGGTCCTCAACGTAATTTTCCAGAGGCTATTTGAATCAGCCAATATTGCATATCCCGCCCCGACTAGAGCATCAATCCTTACTCCAACTATGAGGTCGGGAATGAAACCCTTCTCTTCAAGCGCACGAATAACCCCAACGGAGCTGCACCTTTTGCTCCTCCACCTCCCAGAACCAATGCTCTTTTCATTTCGACACCTCTAAGTAAAAACCACCTATGAAACACCGTTTCATTGTTCATATATTGTTGGCCGTACGCAACTTCCAGAATTGTTCCAGCTCAGTCAGAATCTAATAAGCGCCGCTACAAAGTAGATTACTGGCGCACGAATCTCTACTCACTCCTCCTTTAGCCAGGGTTTTAAGTTCACGGGGAGAAGCTCTTTCTATCAATATCGCCGTCCCATCTTCGAAAATCCAGCGCTGTCGATTCCCTTCAAAAACTGACTGCATACCTGTATCCGGCGCAACAATGACTCAATTCTTGCCACTATCTATTCCAGTACCACATCTGCCAATCGCTTAAAATGAGCCTCCCTGAACCAAAACAGGCGTACCTGACCTCATTTGCTTATCTTCAGAAGGGCCGCCAGAGAGTATAGCGGGTTTTTCTCGGTTATCCTGTCAAGTTCTCCGATAATCTCGTCTCTCGAGGTTTCTCTTATGGGTATGCCGCTTTCCAAAGAAATCGCAGAGGCTACACCAATAACCTGTCCCATGCCTGCTGACGTCAGCATTATTCTACCGGCGCTTTGCCCTTCAAAATCACTTGAGAAACATCTGCCTGCCATATTTAGATTGTCTAAGTCGCTGCTGATGAGTGTTCCTAAAGGTATCTCATAATAGTCAGAATATGAAGGTACTCTGCCTTTGACTTCCGGAGTAATCTTCTGAGTTTCAGGGGAATGGACATCTATTCCATATGTTGCTTTGGCGACACTGTCATAGAACTTCCTATGCAATCTAAAGTCTTCTCCAGTGAAGATATAAAGTCCCCTCACTCTTCTGCTCTCTCGAATTCCAATATCGCCTGCAATCTTCTCAATTCTTGACTTTTCAAATCCCCGAACGTACTTCCTAGAAAAGGCTACAAGTTGGTCGATCTGCTCAGAACATTCGAAGACCGATTTGCTCAATTCGAAAGGATTGACAGGACCTTTACCGAACGAGTGAGTTGTGTTGACGGATACTCTGTCTTCCCCGGGAAGTTCAATGAAGAAAAAGTAGTCGTGAAGATTGTTAAGTCCACTCTTTCTAGCCTTTTCGATCTCTTCAAAGTAGCCCGCAACTGAAAGAGGCTTCGAATCTGGTGTCACCCATTTGAAGAAGTTGCTTCTTCTACGACTGACGTCCTCCCTAATTCTCTCGAAGTTGATGTTACTCATAGTAAACATAAGTGTTGAGGCCTGATTTGCCCCATCAGTATCACCGGAGAAGAGCGTAGCTCCTGCCATTTGGCCTAGTGAGGCGTCACCCGTAGAATCAAGAAACATCTTTGCTATTGCAGTGAACTCCGCACCTGAAGAGGAAATGAAGCTAACTTCTTTAACTGTTCGCTCGGAAGAGGAAACTCTTGTCGGAAGTGAATGAAGTACAAGTCAAACTCCAGCCTATCACAGCTTTTCCAGAAAGATGATCTTCAGAATCTCTGAATCGAAGGCGTTTCTAAGGATTCCCCCACGCTCATGCAGGAACCAGGATTTCGCCAAAAAACCTCCCCTAATAGCACCGGTACCAGCGAACGACGATTCTCCGATACCAGAATGAGGACCAAATCATTTTGCTGTTCTTTAGTAACGTCTTCCAATCTTCATAGCTTTGTCTGTTTGTCCCGTTCGCATTCAATTACTCAACGCAGAACCTATTGACGAGTCTCTTATTTCCAATTCCGACTCCAAGAGTCTCCACATTGCTTTCTCTTGATCTTCCTTCTCTTTAGTAGAGACCGTCTTGAACCTCTTCATATTAACATCAGCGGCAGCTAGATGCTTTCTGAAAGGAGAACCCAAAACTCTAACAATTCTCTTTATCTTTTCTCAAGACTTGCACGCAAATTGAGGTATCTTTCTTGACGGGTCCCTCGACCATTCAAAGTGATTAGAACCAACACAGGTCTTGGCTTTCTTTGATCTGGGAGAGAGACGTATAATTATCTGGTCTCAATCATTCTTTCTCTAATTCTCACTTCAGTTTCTGCCAAATTCTACGGGGGGCGATTCAGAAACGTGTTGTCACGCTAGCACTTGTATTGACGACACTTCTTGTGTTCTCTGGATGTTACGTGGTTTTGAAATGTGTTGACTTTGGGGAATTCACTGTTCGAGCATAATATCATAATGATGACGTCTTTTCTGAACTGACAACACGGATGGTTATGAAAAAACCCTTCTTCTGGTTCAATGGAACTCCCACTCCAAACGGAGTAATGACCGTTACAAATGCAGGTATGGCGGGACACTCGGGAAAGGATATCAAAAAGGATATGAATATGAACAACGTCACGATCTCCTTCAAGTTCCCTGTCAATCCAACCGGCCTTATTCTCTACTATGGAGAGTACGGTGGAAACATAAATGTGGAAATAAACGGGGTTCTCGAAAACGTACAGGACTTCTCTGACATCGATGGAAAAGTAATAGGCGGAGTGAATGTAACTCTGACAAGCGTAAGCGGCCCCAAGGGAGTACTGAATCTTCAGGGAATGATCACATCTTTTTCGATAGGAGGTCAGGAACTCTGGATAGACCACATTTGTCCGAGAAAATAGAGTTATCGAAGCTCCACACTTCTGATGCCCCTTAATCTCGACAAACCAACCATAAGATTCTTGATTTTTATAGCATCGCTTTTGCTTATCTCAATTAGCAATGTGAGGTTTTCTTCATCGTCTTCAACTTCCATAGATTCTACTGTCAATCCATTGTCCTTGAACCATTCTGAGATTCTTCTGGACATTTCCTCAGTATTACTCGCAACTATTAGGATTCTCGGCAGATTTCTTCCGCCGGTGAAAAGCTCTATCCTCTTCAGAAAAAGCACGATCATTATTGCGAATACGGTCACTACGGTGGACAATAGATATTCACCGCTTCCGAATCCCATGCCAACCGCTGCAGTTACCCAAAGCGTTGCTGCCGTTGTAAGACCCTTGACCGAAAAACCCTTTTTCAGGATCGTTCCCGCTCCCAAAAATCCTATTCCAGAGACAATTTGAGCCGCAACTCGGCCAGGGTCACCGTGTTCTGCGGTTACAAATACTGTTGTAGAAAGCACCGTAATGAAAGCAGCACCAACACAGATGAGAGAGTGTGTCCTGAGTCCTGCCGGCTTGTATATTCTCTCTCTTGTCACTCCTATCATCGCTCCTGCAACAAGAGCACAGAATAGCCTCAAACACAGATCCAAATATTCCAATTTTCAACCCTCCCTTAAGTTACGATTATAACCTTTCCCTCCGATAAGTAAACACAAGAGAACAACATTTCTACACCAATCGACATTGTTTCGACTTCTCGTATGATCTCTTCCATCAGGCTAAAACGCTAGATCATATCTGCGTTTTCATGAGTTACCGAAGTCGGAATGTGATTCTTCCTTTAGGGCCACTTTCCAAGAGTAACGTAATGCTCTCTTCACTTCCAAAATGCTATTATTGGTTGGAAGGAGTGATAGATGTGCTGATTCCCGTAATCCTCGCAGCCGGAAAGGGGAGAAGACTGAAGTCGGAAGTCCCTAAGCCCCTGGTCAAAGTGAAAGGCAAGCCGATGATCGTTCACATCCTAAGAAAGGTTTTTTCAGTATGCGATAGCGTCAATTCAATAGTAGTAATAAATCCGGACTTCGAAAGCGATTTTCGGAATGTGCTCGATAGCAATACCATACTTGCATATCAAGATTCGCCTAAGGGAACTGCAGATGCGCTGAAAAGAGCACTTCACTTGGTCCCGGAAGGTTCTGAGATTCTGGTGATGTATTCTGATCTCATTCTGATCACGGAAGATTCCCTTAAGGCCCTTGCTGAACTCCATAAGAGTAATTGCTGTGATATAACATTTCTTTCCGGAGTAACCGAAACCAAATTTCCATATGCTCTTGTTGAGCGTGACGAATACGGTAAGGTAATCTCCTTCAAGGAAAAAAAGATTCCTGACTTCCCGCCTCCCTGGGAGTTCTACATTGGACCAATAATTCTGAGAAAAGATGTGGTCGAAGAATATATCGACAATCTGATACCAAATAAGGATACCGGAGAAATTTACATTTCCGATATTGTGTCTCTATCGTTGATTGAACATAAGTCTGTATGCGGCTTTGTAACCGAGAATCAAGAGGAATTCTTGGGGGTTAACACTCCTGAGGATCTTGAAATTGCAGAAAAACTTCTCTCCGACTGAACCTTTTTCTCAAGGGTGAAGTCTCATTACCAGAGACCAGAGAAACCACAGGCACAACCCCTTTAAAATGTAAGGCAAACGAAGGCGACATGGATTACCCCTGAGTTACAAAGACCGGGACAGAGTCCCGGTCTTTCCTTGTAGCGACAATCCGGATCAATACTTGTCTAGATCAGTGAACTGATCCCATTCTTCAAGATGGCTGAACTCTGGCGATTCGGTCCAGTCAAGGCCCTTTCTGATAAAGTCCATTAGATTCTCAAGAATTATCTGATGCTTGTTTTCCTCGGCTGCCAGTTTAAGAAGTATCTCCTTCTCAGATAACTCGTTTGTTAGTCTTGCCTGATCAAGATAGAGTTTGATGCTTTCCTTTTCCATCTCTACCGCATGCTCGTATGCATCAAGATTCGTTGCATCGATTTCGAAACACTTCTCATCCTTAAGCATCTCCGAGAACATATTCCTGGTAGTCTTGAAAGTGTATGTTCCCTTATACCTGTAGTTTCTGTCCTCAAAACCCCTTATTATCTCATAGTGCCTCTGCTCATCTTCCGCAAGCATCTCGAATAGCTTCTTCAACTGCTCGTCTTTAGCGCATTCTGCCTGTTTTGCGTAATAAGCCTTGCCGTCCTTTTCCAACTTAAGGGCATAATCGATAGCGTTCATCTAAAACCTCCTTTGGAGAATCGCAAAAACAGAAAACCATCCGATTCTGACAAAAAGCGGGCGGCGGTGAACCACCCGCAGAATTCACATTGAATCAATCAGAGGCAAGTCTCTTGTATGTTTCATACCTTTCTTTAGCGTCTTTCTCAGCCTTCTCGAACAATTCATCGGCAATATCGGGGAACGTCGATTTAAGAGCGCTGTATCTCACTTCACCCATCAAGAAGTCGACAAACGACTCTTTTGGTTCCTTCGAGTCAAGAATGAAGGGACTCTTACCCTGTTCCTTCAGAAGAGGATTGTATCTGTAAAGATGCCAGTAGCCTGAAGCAACAGCTCTCTTTTCCTGCTCTTGAGTTTTTCCCATTCCGATCTTTATTCCGTGGTTTATACATGGTGAATATGCAATGATTAGAGACGGTCCAGGATATTTCTCAGCCTCAGTGATCGCTTTGATCACCTGATTCTTGTCTGCTCCCATTGCGACCTGGGCCACATAAACATATCCATACGTCATTGCCATCCTGCCTAGATCCTTCTTCTTCGTTCTCTTTCCAGAAGCTGCAAACTTCGCTACAGCAGCTCTAGGCGTAGACTTGGAAGATTGACCACCGGTGTTTGAGTATACTTCGGTATCAAATAGAAGAACATTGACATCTTCCCCTGAAGCAAGTACATGATCAAGACCGCCGTAACCGATATCGTAGCCCCAGCCGTCTCCACCGAATACCCACACGGATTTCTTAATTAATAGATCCTTTCTTTCCTCAATTTGCTTCAAAAGAGCGTTGACTCTCTCGTTTCTTGATCCCTTTGATATCACATTGAGAATGCCAAGAGTAGCTGCCTTTGAGGCTTTTGCATCGTACATTCCTTCAAGCCAAGCCTTGAAAGGCGTCTTCATGTCCTCGGGAATATCCTGCTTCAGAAGCTCTTCCATTATACCGGCAAGCTTACTTCTGCCGTGCTTGACCGCCATCGCCATCCCAAATCCATATTCGGCATTGTCTTCGAACAGAGAATTCGCCCACGCCGGCCCTTTGCCGTTGCTATTCTTGCAGTAAGGAGTTGCAGGAGCCGAGGCTCCCCAGATTGAGGAACAACCGGTCGCGTTGGCTATAAGCATTCTATCTCCAAATAGCTGTGTAACAAGCTTGGCATAAGGTGTTTCACCACAGCCTGCACAAGCCCCTGAGAACTCGAGGAGAGGCTTGGAGAACTGGCTCCCTTTGAGTGTCTCAACATTCATGACATCCTTCTTCTCAGAAACTGCTGTAGCAAATTCCCAGTTTGGTACTTCTTTCTCTGTCTGCGTATCAAGAGGTTTCATGACTAGAGCCTTATTTGGAGACGGACAGATATCTGCACAGTTACCGCAACCCGTGCAGTCTAGCGGCGAAACCTGAATCCTGTACTTCAGCCCCTCGAAAGTCTTTCCACCCATTGCTTTCTTAGCTTCGAAGGTTGCAGGAGCCCTATTTTCCTCTTCTTCGTTTATCAAGAACGGCCTGATCGCTGCATGTGGGCAGACATAGGAGCATTGATTACACTGAATACAGTTGTCGATCTGCCATTCCGGAATCATGACCGCAATGCCTCGCTTCTCATATGCGGACGTCCCATTTGGGAACTCTCCGTTTTCTCTACCAACAAAGGCAGATACGGGCAATTTGTCTCCCTGTTGCCTGTTCATGACATCTGCGATGTTTCTCACGAACTCAGGTCTTCCAGATTCTTCTTCTTTAACTTCTTCTTTCGCACTCTTCCAGGATTCTGGAATCTCTATCTTCTTCAATGCCTCAATACCGCTATCTACTGCCTTGTAGTTCATCTGTACTACCTTCTCACCTTTCGTGCCGTAAGACTTCACGATCGCGTCCTTTAGATACTTAACTGCGTCTTCTATAGGTACGACATTTGCCAGTTTAAAGAATGCCGACTGCATTATCGTATTTATCCTCGTGCCAAGCCCAATCTCCATTGCAATCTTAGTGGCATCGATGCTGTAGAATTTGATCTCGTTTTCGACAAGGTATTTCTTCATACCGGCAGGAAGATGCTTGTCAAGCTCCTCGAAATCCCAGCTAGTGTTAAGAACGAAAATGCCGCCCTTTTTGAGTCCTTCAAGCAATTCATATTGATACACATAGGACTGTTTGTGGCAAGCAACATAATCTGCCTCATCTATAAGGTAGGTGGATTTGATTGGCTTCTTGCCGAATCTAAGATGCGATATCGTAACGCCTCCAGACTTCTTCGAATCGTATGCAAAGTAACCCTGGGCATACATATCGGTATGATCGCCGATTATCTTTATTGCATCTTTGTTAGCTCCGACAGTCCCATCGGAACCCAAACCCCAGAATTTGCAGCGAATAGTGCTTTCTGGAGCGGTATTTATTCTCTCTTTGATCTCCAGAGAAGTGTTGGTAACATCGTCTACGATACCTATCGTGAAGTGGTTTTTCGGTGTCGAGAGCTTCAGATTGTCGTAAACTGCCTTTATCTGAGAAGGAGTTGTGTCCTTGGAACCGAGTCCGTATCTTCCCCCATAAACCTCGGGAGCGCTCTTTTCACCATAGAAGAGAGTCTTCACATCTTCATATAGTGGCTCTCCAAGAGAACCCGGCTCTTTAGTTCTGTCGAGAACTGCTATTCTCTTGACTGATTTCGGGAAAACATCATAGAAGTGTTTTGCAGAGAACGGTCTGTAGAGATGAACCTTGATGACTCCTACCTTTTCACCCTTCTTCATCAGGTAATCAATGGTCTCCTCTATCGTATCGGTGACAGAACCCATAGCGATAATAACGTTTTCTGCATTGGGGTCACCATAGTAGACAAAAGGCTTGTAATCTCTGCCTGTGATCTTCGAAATCTCTTCCATGTAATCGGCCACAATATCAGGAACAGCGTCATAGAATCTATTTGATGATTCCTTCGCCTGGAAGAAAATATCGGGATTCTGGGCCGTCCCCATCGTCTTGGGGTGATCTGGATTGAGAGCCCTGTCTTTGAACTCCTTTAGCGCTCCATAATCGAGAAGTCGCTTAAGGTCCTCATAATCCATAACCTCAATCTTCTGAACTTCACTGGAAGTTCTGAATCCATCAAAGAAATGAAGGAAAGGAACTCTCGACTTGATTGCAGAAAGATGTGCCACAGAGCCAATGTCCATGACTTCCTGAACACTTCCTGAAGCCAGCAAAGCAAATCCTGTCTGTCTCGTAGCCATTACATCAGAATGATCACCGAAAATCGAAAGCGCGTGACCGGCAACTGCTCTAGCACTGACGTGGAATACACCGGGCAAGAGTTCTCCAGCAATCTTATACATGTTCGGGACCATTAGCAACAATCCCTGTGACGCCGTAAAAGTAGTCGTCAGAGCTCCAGCAACAAGCGAACCGTGAACCGCACCGGCCGCTCCGGCTTCAGACTGCATTTCTATAACGTCAACCGGCTGCCCAAAGATATTCTTCATTCCATTTGCTGCCCAAGCATCTGCAAGCTCCGCCATAGATGACGAAGGCGTAATGGGGTAAATAGCCGCAACTTCCGTAAAAGCATAAGCAACATGGGCGGCAGCGGTATTACCGTCCATGGTTTTCATTACTCGTGCCATCCTAAACCTCCTGTAATCCTGAAATTGATCTCATATCTATTGGAAAACATAAAATTATATTCTGCGGCAAACACATAGAATATCAAGCAAGAAATCTGGCTGCTCATTAACATTATAGAACATCTTTTCGCTGCTTACACAGATGTATCTTTTCGATTTGACAAATCAAAGATAATCTCTGTAATGTGATGGTAACAGTCATTTAGGAAAGACACAAGGTGCGATTGCCGTCTGAAGATAAGAGTTGGTCTCCTGAAGAAGGTCTCATTTGACCAAAGGTTTTATAGATCATTTCGTGTTGCTTCCAAGAAAATTATCGCCCTTCGGCATTTCACCGTTAAACTTCAGGGATTACACAAAGCGAGTGCAACTGCTGAAGATGAACTAGTTCAGATCGGTTGTCTGAAGCCACGCAATGATATCGTTTCTTTCTGAACAGTCTGGAAGCATTTCAATCGCTTTCATTATGGCAACTCTGGAAAACTCAACTCTGATTAGCTCTCGTTTCAGTTGTTCAATGAAATCCACATCCATCGAGTCTGAATAAACTATCACGTCGGATATAATTCCCTTCTTCGATGTAAAAAGCAGCTCGATACCTCCCCAGGAAAACCTATTGCCAATTTTGAAATTGAATTCCGGACTCTTTCCCAATAGCCATTCCTTAGAAGAATACTTTCCGTAAAGCGACTTCACATCGAGTGACTTCCTTAGTTCGTCAAAATCCAAGACTTCGTGTATTCTGCCGTATTCTTCAGCGAACCCCATATACATTGCCTCTTTCATTCTTTCTATGGTAAGGTCAGGTTTCAGCTCTTTTAGATTCACTACTCTAGAAACGACAGACTTAACTCCCTTCGATTCTATCTTTGCTCTGGAGACATTCAGATATTCAGAAAGTCTTCTCGTATCTACATCAACGAGGATAGTTCCATGGTGATAAGAGGCATACTGTCCATGGTAGAAAGCATTTCCAGAGAACTTCCTTCCCTCCGCGAGAATGTCATTTCGACCACTGAAATGAGCATCTATACCTACCGATTTTACCCCGTCCACAATTACCGATAGTTGCCTGTGAAGATCGTACTCTCTTTTTGGCAAGAGGAAGGTAAAGTTGAGGTTTCCAAGATCATGAAAAACCGCACCGCCTCCGGATAGTCTTCTTGCTAACTTACCACCATCTCTGTGAAGGTTGTCCAGCCTGCATTCCTGCCAAGCGTTCTGGTTTCGACCAATCACTACCGTGTTCTCGTTTTGCCATAGGTAAAGAACAATGTTTTCTTTGGCAAATGAATTTAGAAGATACTCTTCGACTGCGAGATTCAGCCAGGGATCAAATGAGTCAGATTCAACAAATATTGTACTAGGGATTTTACCTACCTCCGACACCAAGAGTTTCGATTTCTCTTCTCACATACATGTAATTCGCTCCTGTTAGATAGCTTCTTGGATCTCTACACTGATCGTTAGAGTCTACGATCTCGAAGTGGAGATGAGGCCCGGTTGCTCGTCCTGTCTCTCCAACTCTGCCGATTAGCTCCCCCCTGAGAACTCTCTGCCCTACATAGACGCTTATTCTGTTAAGATGAGCATACCTTGTCTTGGTGCCGTCATAGTGTTGGATTATTATATTCAGTCCGTATCCTCCGTTTTCCTGGGCTTCTATAACCGTTCCATCCTTCGCAGCAAAGACGGGAGCGTCCTTCTGGACTGCTATGTCCATACCGGAATGAAAGGTTGAGGCGCCGGTGAATGGATCTTTGCGCCAGCCGAACTCCGAAGAAATCTTCCCATAGACCGGCCAGGTGAACTGTGTACCGGGATTTGCATTGCCGCACACGTTTATCGAATCAAGCGGAATGAACAGACTTTGGCCGGGATATATATAGGAATTGCAGCTAAGATTGTTTGCGACCATTATATGCTCTGCAAGCGCAAAAAACAGCCGAGCAATGTAATCGATGGAATCACCGTACTGAACCTCATAGAAGAAGCCATCTCCAGTAGGAAGGTAAATGAACTCACCCGGTTCCAGCTGACGGGGATCGCTAATGCTGTTCAAATCGAGGACAGTGCTTATTCTCAGGTTATAATCCCTGATTATATTGAAGAGACGATCACCTGGCCTGACCAGGTATTTGATAAAACCAACTCCAAAGGCAGTTGCTAGGGAAAACATAAGTATAATGGTAAGCGTCAAGAGAATCTTAGCTCTCATCTGAAACCCCCAAACCATTTTTTATCCGCAAAATGATACAAAGAATTCTAGTTCATTTGAACTGATAGTAATTTTAATAATATCACAGCGACAGTCCTTAAAAGAAGCTCTCTCTTGAGTAGATTTAATTATGATGCATTACGGCTTCCAACAAACAAATTCCAGCTCCCGAAGTCTCGGTTTCTTCTTTGGACGAAAAGCCAAGTGGGCTTTGATTAAACTTAAACCAACATTTACTTCGAGTCTTGCAACTACTTGAGACTGTCATAGAACGGGATATCTCCAAGATAATCCCCTGTCTTCTTCATCTCATCAGTCCTGATAAATACTCCTTTTTCGGTCTCAACTTTTCTCAACTGAGAACCCATCTTCCAATTCCCTTTTTCATCTTTACAAATCAGACAAAACACGAATACGTCGCACTTATCAATGATCTCTTCGCGTGTCCACTCCTCACCATATTCGTGGGTCTCCCCCACATTTGGATGGATAAGTGCCGCCTCAATTAGCCAGGTCCCATTTCTGTCAGAGTAACTAGCTGCCGAAACCCAATAATCTATCTTCTCAAACATGGTCTTCCCCTCCTTATCTCAGGATACAAAAGTTCTCACCTTTTCTGCTACTCTTGAGGAGAGAGCATCTTCTTTGGAGGTGAAAAGCGTGACTTTTGTCAACGACACTTCGCGGTCACCAAGAGCGCAAGTTAGACCTATAGCGCTTGAAAGAGTCAAACTTGAGGGATTCGTAAGCAGATATCAGGAACTTATGAAGTCGACGAGTCTCTCTCTTCAATATGAGTATCTGGAATCGACGGGAAGAATAGAAAACTTCAGAAAGGCTGGACGGAAATCGGAAGGAGTCTTTACCGGGTGGTTTTTCAACGATTCCGATGTATACAAATGGATAGAGGCGGCTTCTTATTCGCTACCGTATAATGAAGATCCCGAAATCAGGGAGAGAATCGAGTCACTGATAACACTTATTGAGGAAGCTCAGGCTCAGAACGGCAACGGATACATAGACACTTACTTCATAGGTGATCGGACTTCGGAACGCTGGAAAGACCTTAAGAACATGCATGAACTCTACTGCGCGGGTCATCTTATTCAAGCAGGGATAGCATATAAGAGAGCTTCAGGTGATGAGAAGCTTTTCGTAATCGGCAAGCGAGTGGCCGACGAAATTCTGGAGACTTTTCATGACGACGACAGTGAAGTTACTACCGGGCATCCCAATCTAGAAATGGCATTGGTTGAGCTTCATCGCGAAACCGCCGACCGTGCTTATCTGGAGTTCGTGGAAAGACTCATAGATAATCGCGGAAAGGGCTATGTAGGTGGTGACGAGTATCATATTGACCATGCTTCCTTTAGAGATCTCAAAGAACTTACTGGACACGCAGTCAGAATGCTTTACTTACTCGCTGGAGCGGCCGACGTATTTCTAGAGACAGGCGATGAAACACTCCTCGCAGTTCTCGAAAGACTCTGGGTCGATCTGATCGCGCGAAAGATATACATCACGGGCGGAGTTGGCTCAAGATATGAAGGAGAATCGTTTGGCGAGGCGTACGAACTGCCAAGCAGAAGAGCATACGCGGAAACGTGTGCCGCAATTGGAAATGTATTCTGGAATTGGCGTATGTATATGATTTCCGGCGACGCAAAGTATCTCGATGTAATGGAGCGGACTTTCTACAACGGTGTCCTTTCTGGAATCTCTCTCGACGGTAAACGATATTTCTACGTGAATCCTCTGGAGGATGCCGGAAAGCACAGCCGAGAGGAATGGTATGAATGCGCGTGTTGCCCCCCCAATATCGCAAGATTGCTCACATCCTTCGGGGGCTACATTTACGGTACTACTTTGAACGAAATAAGAGTCAATTTCTACGAGGAGAGCAAGTCTGCAATTCCCTTTAGGGACGGTGAGGTGACGATCATCCAGAAGACAGCCTATCCTCATTCCGAAGAAATCGATCTTATTATCTCCACCGATCTAGATACAGACATCTCGATTCTCCTAAGAATTCCTGAATGGACCGAAGGGGAGTTTGATCTTCAAGTAGACGGCGTGAAACAGAAAACAAGACCTGAAAGAGGTTTTGTGAGACTTGAAGGCAACTGGAAGGGCAAGACAGAGATTTCGCTCACATTTCCGATGAGAATCAGGTTGATGACCTCTAATCCACTTCTAAGAGAGAATACCGATAAAGTTGCTGTCCAAATCGGCCCGCTGGTTTACTGTGCTGAAGGCGTAGACAATCCTTCTTTTGATGTGCGTACGTTGTCTATCCCTTCGAGAAAAAACTTAGAACTCTCACGAAGCGATACGCTCACGGGAAATCCAGTCACATTAAGTGGAAAGGGAATCGCTTATGATATTAACAACTGGGACAAGAAGCTTTACAACTCGCTCGGTTCTGTGAAAAGCAAGAGCGAAAATGTAAAATTCTCTCTTATTCCCTATTATGCGTGGAATAACAGAGGAAATTCACCGATGTGTGTTTGGCTTCATATGCACTAGAGATTCCTTTTCGTAACTCTGACTGAGGATTCGTACTAGCGTTTTGACTTTTCGGTTTTCGCGTTCAACTTGAACTGGACACGGATCGATAGGATAATAGTTGAGTTAAGACTCTTAGTGTATCTTCTGGAGTGTGAATGATTTGCGAAGTATTCTTGCAGTCTTTCTATTGGTTCTGTCAGCAGTCTGTTCATCGTTTTCTGGACAGATAGTCTTCAATGGGAACCTTATCTATTACGAGATAGAGGGGACCGAAGGGGAACTAGTAGTAGTAATAAGTGATGGGCCCGGTCTTGACAGCTCTTACATGACGGGTATCTTCCAGGAAAGAAGAGTCCTAAGGTACGATCACCTTGGAAGCGGGAAATCGGAGAATTCGTCCTCTATAGACATCGACTTCCAGTACTATATATCTGAACTAGCCGCACTAATATACTCCCTAGACCTAAACTCTTTCCATTTAGTTGGTCATGGCTTTGGAAGTGCAGTAGCCGTAGGGTTAGCTCTGACAAATCCTCCCGGACTCCTCAGTCTTGTAGTGGTCAATCCAAGACTTAACTATACCGCGATTGATCTGGCAATATCCGAACTAAGAGAAACGGAGCCAACGAATGGGTTCGACAAATACAACTTTTTGCTTGGCGGTATTTCTGCTGAAGACAGAGCCAAAGGTATTACGGACGATCTGATTAACAGGGCGACCTACAGCCTCTTCTGGGGTGAGGATCCAACCTCGATTGAAGGCAGACTTCGTGGACTGGACTTGTCTTCAGGTTTACCCGACCTTCGAGTGCCTATTTTGGTCTGCGTTGGGATCAAGAGCTTTCCGGGGATCGCGCATACCTCAGCCTACCAGTCTGGAGCTCCGAACAGCGAATTTGTGACATTCATGAACAGCGGTCACTTTCCAATGATTGAAGAAAAGGCTGCTTTTGAGTTGATCGTCGACGGCTTCTTCAAACGGGTTGAAGAGAACTCGAGCACAGGAATACTCCCGAAAACAAGCCGTGAGATTCTTCAAGGAAATCCTGGAGACAGAGTATTCGGTCAGGAAGACCTGGAGAGAAACGTGAACATGCAGATAAGTGAGGATTTTACTGTCATGCTTCCTTCAAGTCCTGGAGCTGGCTATTCGTGGAAGATTAGTAACTTCGATGAAGACATGTTGAGGCTCATTTCAGATCCCTTCTACGAAGAACCAATAGAACAAGGCAACGGCTACGATGTGTTTAGCTTCAGAGTGGTTGGGTCCGGATCAACCCGAATCACGTTTTCATTCGGCTCCATTTGGGACGAGACTCCAATGAGAACTTGTTCAATGTCGCTAGATGTTGAAGAGTATTCTGTCGAGCCCCTAACCATTACAACTCCGGATTCTGGAAAAACCTTCATTGTTGGACTGAACGAACCGGTCGAGGTAGTACTAGAATCACCAGTTGATTCTGACCTGAAATGGCGAATAGCATCAACAAATCCCGGAATCCTTAGACAGCCGGAAGAAAGCGAAACCAGGGTATCTGAAAATCCATTGTATGCAGCGAAAGTAATCGAGCAAGTATACTATTTTGAAGGAATGAACTACGGTACGGCGTCTGTTCGCTTTGACTACGGGAGTTCCTGGGAGGATCTACCTCCAGAAAGAACATTCGAGGCCACTATAGTAGTCGCAGAGCCCGTTAGAGAGTGTATTATTATTCAGGATTCGGACAATGGTAGAACAATTGAGATTGGTATACAGCAAAGCGTGTTTGTTAAGCTAAAAAAAAGCAGCGATGAGAATTCCGATTGGCAGATCTCTTCTTGTCCCGGATTTGAGGTAATCAGCGGTCCCTATGCAGAAGAGTATATGGACGTCCGATATACGATATTTCATTTGAAGCCCACCGGCCCGGGGGAAGTCCTGATTGAGTTTGCCTACGGAGGGAAAAATCCGGAAGCCTCGTCTGCAGAAACATTTACAATCAGGGCACAAATCGCCGAAAAGACGGAACACCTGCTTAAGCCTGGTGATGAAGACCACGATGTCGGCTCAAACTAAAACCCGCAAGATGCAAAACTAGCAGCGCTAAAAGAGGAGATTTCGATGTTCATTCAGAACGCAAGTCGATTTCATCGAAAACTACTCTGTATCCGCTACCTCTCGGGCTACAGCAATATGGTCCAACCATGACCGGGATCTTGCCATCATCCTCCAATAGTCTCGCCAGACGTAGCTGAATCCAGCCGTCTTGCCAGAAGCAAACCGAATAGTCAGGCCCCTTTCTGTCAACACGAACCCTAAACTCCTTCGTATCGGCTGGCACATTCTGAGTTGACCAATCCGAGTAACCCGAGTTCGTAACGACCGCACCGAGTTTTGATGGGTCTGAGCCTTCAAATTCAACCGAGCTCTTGAGCCAACAAGAAGGAGAGATTCTTACCATCACACCAGCTTGATCATATTGATTGACCGGCAGAAACTTCACTCCAACTATCAGCGAGAAATCTCCCATCAAAGAAAGATGTAAGAAGTGCCCGTTATCGTTTCTAAACCCATAACTCGTCCTCTGCCAGAAATCCGTTTGTGAATCCGCATCAATCACAAGTTTCTCACCATCCAGCTCCCAGTTGCTTGGTTCATTGAACCATTTGAAGTACTTCATAGCTTCCTTATTAAATGAAGACAACCGCATATGATACCTCCCGATTTTCTTTCTGGATTATATCGCGACAAGATCGAAACCCGTAACCAATAGTATATAATTGCTTTGAATCATTAAGACTATCCTAACTTTTCCTGTGCTTTGCAATACTATGTGTCTTTTGAAAGGAAAATAATCTGTAGACTAGATTTTCCTTCTAATCATGTTGTTTCGAGTTGCTCCGAGAAGACCTTAACACCACTCACAAAAACACAAGACATTCACCCGGAGTGATTCAGTTCATAGGCAACTGAAATACGAGATCGTTCCTGATGCTTATTTGGAAATGGTGGAGGTCCCGGTAATACTTTTGTCAGTGGAAGTCAGAAGGAATTGTCTGCCAATCGAGGTGACTTATGTACTGGAAATACGCAATCAAGAGAGTTTTATACGGATTTCTGATGTATTCAATCCTAATCTTCATCTTTTCTGCTCTATTCAATACAGTAATGGAGCAAACTCTGAGAGCGCAGATAGAGGAGCAAATCAGAGGCGAAACTATGAGGATGACAAGTCTCAACGAGAGCCAGCTTGCAAATTACGTCGCAAACAGAAGAAACGACCTGTACTCTCTATACCGGCTGAACAGACCTGTCGCTGAGAGAGTAGTGTGGCGAACATGGGACACGCTGACATTCAATTTTGGGAATTCTACAATCATTAGAGCTTCAGATGGCAGCAGGAGCGTATGGAGTGTTGTTTCGGAGGCGATCCCAAAGACACTTCTTCTCTTTTCGGTAGCTATGATGGTAGACATTGTCCTGGGCCTGCTTCTAGGACTGAAAAAGGCACAGAAAGCAGGCGGGGTTCTAGACAAAAGCACTTCGGTGGGAACTATGGTGGTATTTGGCATGCCATCATGGTGGTTGGGAATGATAATGATAATGTTCTTTGCTTACGGAGTGAAGATCTTTCCTTCAGGTGGTCTACATTCTACTCCTCCTCCAGAGGGAATTTCGTATTTCTTCGACCTTCTCTATCATCTAGCTCTTCCGGTACTGACACTTGTTGTCATCGGGTTCTGGGGAAGGGCTTTCCTTACTCGAAACATAGTCCTCGGAGTCCTTCAGGATGATTACATCATGGCAGCAAGAGCAAGAGGTATTCCTGAGAGGAAAGTTCTGTACGGGCATACAATGAGAACATCTGCTCCACCAATTGTAACGATGTCACTTCTCGCTCTTCTGGCATCTGTAGGAGGCAATATAGTGTTCGAGGGCATTTTCTCCTGGCCTGGAATGGGCAATCTGTACTGGATTGCTTTGCAGCAGAATGATGTTCCGGTCCTCATGGGAAACCTGGCTATTACGACCGGACTATATATTTGTGGTCTTGTGATTCTTGATCTTATATATGGCTTGCTTGATCCAAGGATCAAGGTAGGTGGTAAACAGTGACTATTAGCGACTTCAGAAGATCATTAGGCGGTTTTTGGAGCGAGTTCAGAAAGGTCAAGTCAGGCATAATCGGGGTAATCTTTCTTGTTATATTCATATTTATCTTGATCTTCGAACCGGTTATCGTCCCCTATCCCGAAGCAAATCTGAAGTGGAGGGACATAACTTATTGGCAGGACCTGCCGGCTAGCGCTCCGCCTTCATGGATCAATATATTCGCTTCAAAAAAGAGAGCTGTTTCCGAGAGTATTGAGGAATACTCGTTTTCTGAGACTATGGCGGGAGCGATGAGAATACAAGAATACGTCTTCGAATACGATTATTCTGCTTCAGTTGCTCCTTCAGATATCGTATTTCATGCCTCGGGAGTCGGCAAACCAACTGTAGTTATTGCGATCGAGAGACCGGACGGTTTGACGATCGATCTATATAGAAAACAGCTTGAAGTGTCCCCTACTCAGAGTCTAAGAGTTTCGATAGACAGATCGTCTCAGACTTCGGCCATGAATTTTGGAAAGAAGTATTCCCCCTCAGAAGGAGTCCAGCTTCAGACCATAAAGACTACTGATGTTCTGTTCTCTAAGGCTCAACCGGGCATATTCAGAAGCCCTTCGCCATTGGTGGGAACATACAAGTTGAAGGTAACCCTTTTGCTGCAGAAGGCCGACGAAAACATCGAAGGAGCCTTTGTAAATATTGCAGGCAGAGTGCACGGTATTCTTGGAACGGACAACTCCAAGAGAGACATATGGAGCGGAGTAATCGCAGGCGTGAAATGGGCTATGCTTATCGGACTGCTCACTGCCCTCATCTCAGTATCCATAGGTGTCGTATATGGTGTCATAAGTGCATACGTCGGAGGTTGGAAGGACTCACTCATGCAAAGGATATTCGAGATATTCATAAGCGTTCCTATGCTTCCCGTTCTCATCGTCATGAGCGCAGTCTTCAAGCCGAATATATGGGTAATGATAGGAATAATGTGCATCTTCTACTGGGTAGGACCGGTGAAGACAGTCAGAAGCATGGGACTCCAGATAAAGGAAGAGACCTACATAGAGGCCTCAAGAGCTCTCGGGGCATCTAATACGAGAATAATCTTCAAGCATATGGTGCCTCTGCTTATCCCTTACGCCTTCGCCTCTATGGCGCTCAATGTCCCAGGTGCTATCGTTGTAGAGGCTACGATAAGCCTTTTGGGTCTTGGAGATGCAACTATTGTTACGTGGGGACAGATACTCCAGGCAGCCAACAGCGGCGGAGCTATGCTGAGTGGGATGTGGTGGTGGGTAATACCACCAGGACTGGCGATAGCCTTCATGGGTATGACATTCGCATTTGTAGGGTTTGCAATGGACAAGATACTTAACCCGAAACTGAAGACGAGGTAATGACTATGGATAACATATTGACAGTAGATAACCTCAAGCTTTACTACTACACGAGCAAAGGCGTCGTGAAGGCCGCAGACGATATCTCTTTCTTTCTCAAGAAGGGTGAGACTCTCGGTCTAGTAGGCGAGTCCGGTTGCGGAAAGACTACCACCGGCTTCGCCCTGCTTAAGATGCCCACTCCCCCGGGTAAGATCGCAGGCGGGAAGATAGTGGTCGACGGTATAGACATTACTCCCCTGCGTGAGAATGAAATGAGAAGGAACATCCGCTGGGAGAAGATCTCCATGGTCTTTCAGGGCGCTATGAATACCCTCACTCCCGTCTACACCATCGGAAAACAGATGATGGAGACTCTGCAGGAACACAGAGAGATGGAGAGAGACGAGGCGAGAAAGAGGATAGAGAAGTATCTCAACCTGGTCGGTCTCTCCAGCGACATAGTTAAGAGATATCCACATGAACTCTCAGGTGGCATGAAACAGAGAATCGCCATCGCTACCGCTCTCTTTCTAGAACCGAAGGTGATAATCTGTGACGAACCCACCACAGCCCTGGATGTTATCGTGCAGGCTCAGATAATAAACCTTCTCAAAGACCTGAAGGAGAAACTCGACCTTTCCTTCATCTTCATAACTCACGATCTTGCAACTGAGGCGGAAGTGTCCGACAGAATAGCCGTTATGTATGCCGGAAAGATAGTGGAGATAGGAACAAACCAGCAGATATACGGAGAACAGGGGCCCTGTCATCCCTATACAAGAAACTTGCTCGCTGCAACTCCCAGACTGCACGCGAAGGTAAGTGAATTATCGTTCATCCCCGGTGCTCCTCCAGACTTACTGGAACCTCCATCGGGCTGCAGATTTCATCCGAGATGTACCCTCGCTATGGATAAGTGCAAGGAAGAAGAACCACCCCTTATTGAGATTGAAGAGGAACACATGGTGGCCTGCTGGAGGTGTGAGAAGAGATGACAGATAAGATCATTGAAGTGAAAGACCTTCAGAAGTGGTTCCCCATAAGGAGAAGCATATCCCAGTTCTTCAAGGGTGAACACAATTATGTTAAGGCCGTTGACGGTATATCCTTCTCAATAAACAGGGGCGAGATATTCGGTCTCGTTGGAGAGTCCGGTTGTGGAAAGACGACGACGGGAAAACTAATTATGAAACTCCTCGAGCCTACACGCGGCAACATGCTTCTAAACGGAAAGGATGTCACTCATATAGAGAAAGATGAACTGAAGAGATACAGAAGGAACGTACAGATGATCTTTCAGGATCCATACGCTTCCATGAACCCGAGGTTCAAGATAAGGGATGTCATGGAAGAGCCTCTCATAATACACAAACTAGGAGAAGACAGAGACGCGAGAATGAAGATGATAGAGAAGGCTTTGAGGGAAGTCAAGCTCAACCCCCCAGATGAGTTCCTTGTGAGGTATCCCCACATGTTATCCGGTGGTCAGAGACAGAGGGCTGCTACTGCCAGGACTCTTCTTCTCAATCCCGAGCTTCTCGTTGCGGATGAACCGGTATCCATGATAGACCTTTCAACCAGGGCGGAGATACTACACATGATGAAGGAAGTGCAGAGAGACCTTGGACTGACTTATCTCTACATAACACACGATCTCTCTACTGCGAGATACTTCACAGACAGGATAGCTGTCATGTACCTTGGAAAGATAATAGAGATAGGAGATCCAGACGATGTTATAGACAATCCCGTTCATCCATACACAAGGGCTCTCATTGCTGCCGTATGTGAACCGGTCGCGGGAAAGGTGAACAAACCCAAGGTAGTGCCTATAAAGGGAGAGATCCCCTCAGCCGCCAATATCCCTCCCGGCTGCAGATTCCATCCGAGATGTCCTTATGCAAAGGAAGAATGCTGGGAGATGGAAGAACCTCAGCTTCAGGAGATAGATGACGGACACTTGCATGCCTGCAGAAGATGGAAGGAAGTCGTTGAAGAAAGCAGGAACGGGGTAGGGGTTAAGGGGTAGGAAAGAGCAAAGGATCGGTTCCAAGTTGCAAGTTGTGAGTTGTAAGAAAAAGCAAAAGGCCGGGGTTGGGGGTAGCGGGTTCGTGGTAGGAAAGAGTACGTTGAACCAAAAAAAGCTTCCCTGCGAAGCAGGCATTGCTATCACTGATGCTCTTATCGGTGGACGGATCCTTGCTCTTGGACGGTCAACGGATTGCGGCTCTTCTCACCGTTCAGCGGTACTTAGATGCGAGATCCCGTGCAGAAACATCACGGGATGACCCTTAACAGAAGGTCTTCGTTCTTAGGTGTTCAGCGGCTCTCCCCAAGAACGGCTTCTAGCGATCTAACCGGGCCCTAGACCCCAGACCCGGTTCTTCCCTGCGCCTCATACCCACGAAGTGGTACTGGCCAGGCGAAGCCTGAATGGCTATTTTGTTGCCTCCTGCCGAAGGCAGCATTGCGCCTTGGCGTGATCTTCGCCAGCCTTGCGTCCCCGGATGCTTCTCCGGGCATTGCGACCTGGGCCGTTCTTGCCCAGCCCTGCGTCTGATGTTTTACTCCAGCATCGCTTCCTCGCGCCAGCGAGCATCGCTTCCTGATGAAGTCGGCATCATTTCTGCTTGTCCTCTCTCTTCTCGGAGAACGGTGGACCGTTGACGGTCAACTATGAACCTTGCACTCTCGAAGCCAAGCTCTCGACAACGCTCTTTCTCGGCTGATCTTCACGAAGGACGGTCATGTTCTTGGACGGCGGAAGACGGTTCTTCACAGCGTTGAACGGATCTTTACGGCGAACTCTCTATCAATAAGACATCTCCAGAATCTTCTTCAAGTCTTCGGTCTTCAGGTCTCCTGGAGTCACCTCAACCAATCCGCCCATTGTTCTCATTGCGTCTTCAGCTAATCTGCCAAGCATAGATCTCTCGACTCCAAGCTCCTTAAGAGTGATATCGATTTCTACACTTTTCTGAAGCCTATGAATGAGTTCTATTGACATTTCAGAGAGCCTGTTGATATCTATCACGCTTTCTGGAGCTCCCATTATCTGAGCCACTCGCGCCAGTCTCTCTTTTGTATGAGGCCTGATGTAATCAAAGAAGGCAGGTCCTGTAGCACAAAGCCCCGCACCGTGTGTAACATCGTAATGAGCACTTATTGGGTGTTCTAATGAATGGTTTGCAATACAGCCCGATAGTGTTTCACAAATGCCGGCGGCAGTACTCGCCCAGGCAAGAGCAGTCCTGGCTTCAATATTATTCCCATCCGTGTATGCTATTGGTAAATAGTGATTTATTAGCGCCATTGCTTCCATCGCGAGAAGATCAGATGTCGGTTGATGATTTGTATTTATGTACGACTCAATTGCATGATAGAAGGCATCCATGCCGGTAGCTGCCGTCTGATAGGGAGGCAAGGTCTTCATAACCTCAGGATCCACAACGGAAATGACAGGAAAAGTCTGGTCGAATCCAACGCCTATCTTCTCGTTGGTTTCACTGTTCGTCACAACCGCAAAGGGGTCAGACTCGGTTCCTGTTCCGTGAGTTGTTGGAATGGCGATGATAGGGAGCGCAGCTTTCGGAACTCTTCCTCCTCCAGATCCGGTGTACTCCCAACATCGGCCACCATCTTTGGCCACCACTGCAATGAGCTTTGCCGAATCTATTGGGCTGCCTCCGCCAAGACCTATGACCATATCGCATTTTTCTCTGTTGGCAATTTCGGCGCCTTTGTCGACCGTTGATGATAGTGGGTTAGGTACTATATCATCAAACACAACACTTTCGATTCCACTTTTCTCCAAGATCGAGATCACTTCATCAAGAAGACCTGTTTTCTTCGTACTACTTCTTCCTGTTACTATCATTGCCTTCTTGCCCAGATTTCTGGCTAGTTTGCCTACCTTATTCACCGTACCCACACCAAAGACAATCCTTGTCGGCAGAAAATACTCAAAGTTCATCGTTTTATCCATTTCTTCGACCTCCCAATTTGCTACTTCATGATTTGACGGTAATAGTCTTAGATTGTTATATAAGAGACTCAAAGGTTTCTCCGGCTCGAAGCTCACAGACTTTGGCAGAAAACCTTCGCTCAATTGCCTTTATAACTTCATCCCCTGTACAGTGCCCAATGTGGAATTTCTCAATTTTAAATCCCTCTAAATAGTTGAAAATCCCATCAAGCTCCTCCTTTGTTTTGTGAAGCAAATGTAGGCCCCCAACCACAGCCTTCACCTCTCCATACTCAGAGGCTTGCTTGATTATGTTTCCAATACCCCTGTGAGAACAACCGGTTATTACCGTTACAATACCGCTCTCGACAAGAGCAAGAGAAAGCTCATCACCGAAGAAATCGCGAGTTTGCTTTCTGCCATCAACCTTGTTATGTTTCTCCTCAGGCCTCTCATCTGTGGCAAAAGGCGCTGCGGTCATTACATAGAGATCCTTTTCAATCTCCTTCGAAGAGCATACATTTTCTACTGACGCCCCAAGCTCTTCGAATTCTGCTCTATTAATTTTGGGACTTGACTCCACTTTACCGCTATACTTCGGCTCAAAACCACCTTCACCAATCAGTACTCTCTTTCCTCCAGACTCACGAAGTACGCTCTCTAAACCTCCAAGATGGTCGTAGTGACCGTGGCTGATGATAATCATTTCGACCTCAGACAAATCTATACCAAGTTTCGCTGCATTCTTAACAGCAACGTCTGTAGATCCGGTATCGAACAAGTACTTTTTTTTGCTTGATTCAATGTAAAAAGAGATACCGTGTTCAGACTCAAACCCTTTAAGAGCTTTGTCGTTGCACAAAACAGTTATCTTCATGTCATTTCTCCCTTCGCCGCCAAGCTCTCTACTCAATTCCCACTGTACAACAAGCTTCACCAACTATTCGGATCATATATCTATCTTTCTCAACTCCACCTGCAATCGACCAAGTTTGTACTATTGCGCATCTGATAGTCGTATCTTTCAAGATTCCTTTCCAATAAACCTCTTCAAAGAAGCTGACAACAAGAATTCCAAGAATAGTGCAACTACGATTACCGGTCCGGGAGGCATATCAAGCGCATAAGAAACGAATATGCCTATTATGCTAGCTACCACTGCCAGGCTCACAGAGAAAACGATCATACTTCTGAATGAGCGAGCGATAAGCTTCGCGGCCACTGCCGGAATGACCAGAAATGCCGTAACCAGTATAATTCCTGCAATCTTGACTGAGCTTACAACACTCAAGCTGATTCCTATTAGGACTGCATAGTGAATAGCGCCAACAGACACACCGTAATGCTTCGCCATTCCCTCGTCATACGAGTAATATAGAAGCTCTCTGTAGAATATCGTGAAGAAGGCCATAGCGACAAGGTTAGCTGCGATAAGCAGCCAAACGTCTTCAGAAGTAACCATCAGGATGTTCCCGAAGAACAGGCCCATCACATCCGGTGTGTATCCTCTTACAAATGAAAGCGCGATTACTCCCAGAGACATCGAAAGAGGAAGGAGCATTCCGATTACGCTGCTTTCGGACAACTTGTTCCTCCTGGTAAAGTAGCTTACGGCAATTGCAAAGACAACGGCGGTAATTGCCGCCATAAGCAAATAATCCGTTCCGAGAAGTAGGCCGAAAGCAATTCCTCCAAATGTCGCATGAGCTGCACCATCTCCAATGAACTCTATCCTTCTTAGCACAACCACACTCGAGAACACTCCAGTTAGTGAACTTACGAGAATGGCGGCCACTAATGCGTTTCTCAGGAAACCGTAGCTTATGATGTCCTTCACAAAATCCTGAATCATAAGTGGTGCTCCCTTTCGAAGTGATCTCTCGATCTTATGAAAAGGTCGAGGTCGCCAGAAAAAGCTGATTGCAGTTCTTCTGGTCGTATCTTGTCAGCAGATGTGTGGCAATGAAGGGTCTTGTTAATACACATCACGGTATCACAAGCTTCAAAAACCATTCCAATATCATGGCTCACCATAAGTATTCCCATGTTTTTATCGTTCTTTAGTGACTCAAGCAACCTGTAAAAGGAGGCTTTTCCCATTTCGTCCACACCGGCTTCAGGCTCGTCCAGTATCAACAACTCCGGTTCTGATGCCAATGCCCTCGCAAGCATCAGCCGTTGATACTCGCCGCCGGAGAGTGTACCGGCTCTCCTTTCCTTCAGATCATATATACCTACCCTTTCTAGAAGATCCTCAACTTTCTTCCAATCGCACTTTCTCAGGGGTTTCAGGATTCCGCGCTCTCCATAGAGACCCATCGCGGCCACTTCCTTAACTCTTATTGGGAAGTCTCGCTTTCTTTCGGGGCTCTGAGACAAGTATCCAATTTTCGCTGAAACAGACACCTTCCCCGAATAGTCGCTCAGATCACCAACGATCGCTTTAATTAGCGTTGTCTTTCCGGCACCGTTTGGACCAATTATTCCTACGAATTCTCTTCTGGACACTTCGAAAGACACGTCCCTCAGGATCCAGTGGCTGCCGATCTTGTAGCTCAAGCTCTCTACTCTTAGGATTCTACTCTCCATCAAAGACCCTCTTGATCTCTCCGAGATTCCACTGCAACAGCTCGATGATGCCGCTCATTGAAATTCCAAGACTGTCAAGCTCCCCGTGTCTTACAGATGTCTCGGCCGTCAGAATATCTATGGCTCTCTTAGAGTGCTGGTACTCCGCAAAGATACCAACAACTTCCTCGCCCCTCACAAAATCGACAAGTTTCTTTATCTCGCCTATTGTAGGCTCATCTCCTATCCCTTCTAGAACCGGTTCGAGTCTCAATCCATATCTTCTGAAGAAATAGGTAAAGCTGGGGTGTGCAACAATGACTACGCTTCCACGAAACTTCTCAAGGTATGAATTTGCCTCTTCATCGAACTCCTGCAGATCATCAATAAGCTGCGCAGCATTCGCTGAAAAGTACCCAGATTTCTCTGGTGCGATTTCTGAGAGCGCTTCAACTAGAAAGGGTATAACGTAATCAGTAAGAATCACTGGATCAAGCCAAATGTGAGGATTCACGTGATGGTCATGTTCCTGTTCTTCGTTCTGCTCTTCTTTCTCCATGATAAGCTCCTTGGGCAAGAGATTCCCAATGTACACAACCGTCTTGCCTCGGGAGGCGAGATCGTCCAGATGTCTTTCCAGGAAAATCTCAAGATCTAGGCCGTTTGCGATTACCAGGTCCGCTCCATCCAGTCTTCTTATGTCAGAGATCTTTGGAGAGAAAATGTGGGGGTTCTGACCCGGCCCTATAAGAAGATCTACCTGAGCATTTTGACCCACGATTTCCTTTACAATCAAATAGTAGGGATTAATCGTTGCAACTATCCTGAGCGAAAAAACTGTACCCGAAAGTAATGTAATCAGCAGAAAAGCAATCAATATTACTCTTCTTGTCATACTCTGCCCTCCTCAACATCGGAGACGATCTTTCTCCTGCAATCCCCGCAGATTCCAATGAAGTAAAACACATGGTTAGTAATCGTAAAATCTCGGTTTTCCGCAACTCTCTTTGCAAAAGAATCGACAAAGCACTCATAGAAAGGCTTAGTTTTGTGGCATTTCTTGCAGTGCAGAAAATGAACTGGCTCCCTCTGACTGCTGAAATAGAATCTAGTCTCGCACTCGAATGATATCGAGCGGATAAGACCCTCGTCCTCAAGAAAGGAAAGACCTCTATAAACGCTTGAGAGATTAGGTTTTTCATCAAGCATTTCATGAATTGAATCAGCGCTCAACGGCAATTCAGATTTATCTATGATCTCTAGAACTTCTCTTCTGAGTGATGTCATTCTCTTCAAAGGGCACCTCCTATAGGCAAACAATTCGCGCAAATCATTTGCACTACATTTTCGCACATTTCTCAATTTTTGTCAATTCTTGGTTTGCGGCATTTTCTTGTGAAGAGCTTCAGAAAGCCTCCAATGGTAAAAGAGGAAGAGTCTTTGCAAGCTGAGCTACTCCTATGATCTCTATTCCCGGGTCTCTGATCAGCATCAAAGCCTTACCAGAAGTATCCTGCCAGACTTCTCCATAGACTCTGATCCTCTTTCTATAGAGCACCTGCAGATCTGCCTGATCGAGCGCGAAAAGCGATGCCTCCTCTGACCTGATTCGAACCACAATGTCATCGCCCACTAAGGTGAGACCGTTTACCGACGTTACTTCGAATTCCACCCAGATCACTCTTCCCAAAAAACCCCCTGACTGGTAAGAATAGAGATTTCCTCTCACAACTGAAGCATCAAATACAGGAGACTGATCATAGAAAGTGAAGATCCCCCTTCTACTCCTGAAAGCTTCTCTGTAAGCATTCTTTATCTCAGATGAATAATGGGACGTGTCCTCATAGGTAAGAGGTCTGGCCAAACCTTGCCTAACTATATCAGAATTTATCAAGGTACCTTCCGAGTCAAAAAGATACGCAAGGTGTCTGCCGTATGTATCCTTTCCATGAAGCTCAAGGGTAACTTTTCCACTCTCGCGTGTTATCATTTCCAGATAATCTTTCGCTTCATCGGCAAACTGGCCCGCTGGTTTGCTGCCTGATCTAGTTTCCGGCGCATCTATTCCTATAAGCCTTACAGTGCCGTTTAGCGCCTTCACCGTAACGGAATCGCCATCAATTACCGAGGTAACCGTAGTGACAAGTCTTGAGCGGTCGCATGCCTGCAGGAGAAGGAGTGCAATCAACAACAGGGAAGCCATGGCTAACGCAGCTCTTTTCTTCAATATCCGCTCCTCCTTTCCAATATTAAGACATCAGTACCATTATACCGACAAGTTCGGAGATCTCTCGCCTGCATCTGTTTCATGATTAAGCTTTCTGAACAGATACCTTATTCCTACTAACAGAGGTTACAATATGACTGAGGCTACGATAAGTACGTGCAGTACAAAGGTGGTGTGATAATGAGACTGGATAATCTCTCTGAGAATATTCCGGATCTTTTTCTCGAAGCTCTAATGGGAATTGAAGATGGAATAGCGATTATCGATGAACACTCAAATACGGTATTTGCAAACAACGCTGCGTCTATCATGATAGAAGACATCAAAGAAGAGATCTCGAAGAAGATAAGAGAAGTTAAGCACTCAAGCGAGGACTCATTGGAGTTTCATCACATTAGACGTGCTGGAAGGTGGTTAAGGTATTATGTAAAGAGACTGTCGGTGTCGGAGAGAGTTTTCTTTCTCTTCGTGGTTGAAGATATCTCCGACTTGAAGCTGGCCGAACAAACTATCTCCCAACTGGCTCACTTCGACGGCGAAACCGGTCTTCCAAATTACGTGCTTTTCAGAGATAGAGTTAACATGGCGTTATTCAGGAGCAGAAGAAATAACTCCTCCTCTATGGTCGCTGCCTTCGAGTTTGTGAGCAAAGGAGTGGTATCGAGTATCGAAGAATCAACGATAATCGATATGGCACACTCGCTGGTGAGAGGGATTAGAAAGAATGACACGCTCTGCAGATTCTCAAGAAGAGAGTTTCTACTTCTAGCTGAAGATCTGAAGGATTACAGAAATGCCAGCACAATACTTCGAAAGGCCCTCAACGCATTCAAAATCTGGCAAGAAAACTGTGGCGAGTTCTCTATGGAACTAAGAGCGGGATTTGTATTGCTCCCGAGAGATGGTGTTGATGCCGAGCAGCTTGTCAATAAGGCCTTCGCTTCAATTCAGAGTTCAGAGGCAAGAAAATGAAGACCTTGCTCACCATGACCTCGCTGATCTCAATACTGCTGATCGCGCCTTTTTTAATACCGGTGAGCGATCTTGAAGATACTGTGGTCCCAAGGCTTCTAGCCGATGAAGACAGTATGTTCGTCACGATCAATAATGCAGACATCCACTACAAAGCAAAAGGAGAAGGCAAACCCCTTTTAATGCTGCTACATGGATTCGGAGCAAGCACTTTCTCATGGAGAGAAGTGATCGGTCCTCTCTCTGAAGAGTTCTCTGTTATTGCTTTCGACAGACCTGGATTTGGCCTGACCTCAAGACCACTTGGCGAGGATATCAGTTCTTTCAACCCATACTCTTTGGAAGGACAGGTTGAGTTAACAGTATCGCTTATGGAATATTTGGGATTCGAAGAGGCAGTACTCGTTGGTCACTCGGCCGGAGGGCTTACAGCTCTTGAAGTCGCGGCTCAACACCCAGAAAAAGTGCTTGGCCTTGTCCTGGTTGACGCGGCGATCTACACAGAAGACACAGACAGTTTCTTGTTCAAGATACTTACGAGCACTCCTCAGGGAAGGCATTTGGGGCCGCTTATCTCGAGAACTCTCTTGAGAAACTCAGACAGTATCCTGGAAATGGCGTGGTATGATCCGGAAAGACTGACTGATGAAATACGTGAAGGTTACAGAAAGCCGCTTAAGGCATCAAACTGGGACAGGGCTCTCTGGGAACTTACACTCGCAAGAAGACCTTATGACTCCTCAAAGGTACAGAGCGTAAGAATCCCATCTCTAGTCATTACTGGCGACTCTGACAGAATTGTCCCTGTGCAGGACTCAATTAGACTGGCCGAAGAGTTGCATTCTGCCGAGCTCTTCATCCTTCCCGAAACCGGCCATCTCCCACAAGAGGAAAGTCCAGCTCTTTTTCTGGAGATTGTCATTCCCTTTGTCAGATCGCTGATTGAAAAAGACTAGATTATCGGGAACCAGATAAACTCAGGAGCAAGTAGATGCAGAAAGAACGAGAGCCATGTGACGATCATCAGAGCTCTGTGCAATGGCCTCCACTTATTCTTCATAGCAGGAACGTACTTGCCCAGAAGGTAGACTACGAACTGGGCCAAGACGCTTAAGAAGACCAGGCTTCCGCTGTAGAGAATGAAGCCGCCGGTTGCCAGGTATCCGTGTAATAAAGCGGAAAGCATAAGCACAGAGCCAGTCCAAGGGTGAACAATAGCAAGAAATCGAACCTGCTTCACGAAGGCCGCTCTCGGAGGGTTTTCAAGTTTTGAAGAGCGTTTTAGGATTGACCGCCTAAGAATAAACAGTGATGTATTAAAGAGCAGTAAAATAAAGTTGAACCATCCGAGAAATCTCATAGTATCAAGCAACAAAGACACCTCCTCCATAAATCAACACCTACAAGATACCAGCGTGATATAGAAACCGGCACTATATGACACTCACTGTTTTTCGGTAATCATACTCTTGGCATGTTTCTTTACTAACAGTTCATTATGGTCTAATGAGTGTAGCTCCGAAAATGTATTAGGGAGAGGTGCACTATGTACTATTCTAAGGAAAGCGCTAGAGGTAAGTTTCTTCGGTCCATCGGTGAAATGTACCCATACACAATCAAAAAAAGGAAGAGAATCGACTCCTGGTCCTTCAATTCAAGAAGAGTCTCCCCGGAGTTCAAGTGGTCTCCCGATAGCTTTCCGGTATGTTTTTCAAGGGAGATCGAACTCCCGCCAATTGATGCTGATGAGCAGCTCATTCTCAGAAACTGGTTTGGTGGAGAATCACTAGTGAGAATCAATGGAATTACCTATGGAGAGATCAATACACATCACAGAGAGCTCGATCTTTCCGTTTTTGCCGGCGAAGTGGTCCTTTATGAAGCGGATGTTGTTCCCAAGGGGCTCTTTGGAAGCAGTATCAAAGAACCTGTGTTCTCAGAGTCCGATCTACTTATTGTTGATTCAGATATCAAGCGAATTATAGGGAAGCTTAGAAATCTGATAGAGCTTTTCACCTATACTGATGATGAAGTTCTCGCTAGTAGTCTCTACAGAATTCTGTCGGATAACTTAGCCGGAATAAGAATCCCGAGAGATTCATCCGGCTACTGGAAGGCAGTTCTAGATGATCCGGAGATCTCTGGCGAGGTATCGGCGGTATGGCTGCCTGAGGAATTCACTAGATCTGAAGGTCAACGACTTAGTGAAGAAGATCACAACACATTCACTGAAGCAGAGAGAACTGTTGAAGAAGAACTTGCAAATCTCAAGAGACGCTTCCCTAGTCGGCTTACAATGACGCTTTCTGGTCATGCACACATTGACTACGCGTGGTTATGGCCGCTAGAGGAGACTAGAAGAAAGATACTCAGGACTTTTTCCAATTCTGTGAGGCTTGCAAAAAAGTATCCCGAGTACATTTTCTCACAGTCTTCCGCTGCTATGTACAGAGATGTAATGGAAAGAGACCCCGGTCTATTCAAGGAAATACAGCTCCTTGTGAAAGAAGGTCGCTGGGAGTTGCTGGGTGGAATGTGGGTAGAGAGTGACACCAACCTGCTGAACGGCGAATCTTTGGTAAGGCAGTTTCTCTACGGTCAAAGATTCTTCATGGAGCATTTTGGAAGAAAGTGCAGCACTGTATGGCTTCCAGATGTCTTCGGATTCTCCTGGATTCTGCCTCAGATTATCCGGAAGGCAGGTATGGACTCTTTTTTCACAACGAAAATGACCTGGAACGATAAGAATAGCCTCCCCCACGATCTATTTGTGTGGAGAGGAATAGACGGTTCTGAGGTAATCTACCACAGCTTCAAGAATCCATCCAATGGATACAACGGTCTTCTGGAACCAAAAGACATCCTGACAACTGCAAAGAACTTCAAAGACCAAGATTTGTTCCCAGAAACCGTCTTTTCATTTGGCTATGGTGATGGAGGCGGGGGACCTACAGATGAGATGATCGAAAACTACAGGTTTCTCAAGGATCTGCCTGGAATGCCCGAACTGGTGATGAGAAGCTTTGAGAGTTACTTTAAGCGGGCAGAAGAGGTCTCTCGCTCGTTTCACGTACATGACGGCGAATTGTATCTTGAGCTTCACCGTGGCACTTACACCTCTCAGGGAAGAATCAAAATGGCTCACAAAGAGTGTGAAGATTTGCTAAGACTTGCGGAGATGCTTGGCGCAATCTCAGGCTATAAGCCCGGGGAGATCGAATTACTATGGAGGATCCTCCTTCAGAATGAGTTCCATGATATTCTGCCTGGTTCATCAATAAAGGAGGTATATGAGGACGCATTGAACGAACTGGATGAAGTCCATTCAGCCACATCGTCAATGGTTCAGGCCTCTTTTGATCGATTGACGGACGAAGACAATATGAAACTGACAGTCTTCAATCCGAGTTCTTTCTGCAGGAAACTTGAATTCACTGCACAGGGTTCGAAAGAGCCGTTTTGCCCTACGGGTGAATTCTCTTGCCAGTTGTTGGATAACGGTGATACTTTGTTCTTATCAGAGCTGGAAATTCCTCCCACCGGCTTCGTAACAATAGAGTTCTCTAATAAAGAGATCGTGAACCCGCACACAGAATATCACGACTCAAAGCTGATGGAAAACGAATATCTCACTGTTGAAGTAGATCCAGAAGGAATAAGTGTTTATGACAAAGAACACTTAAGAGACGTATTCGATGGAAAAGCCTCAATAGCGACTTTCAAAGACATTCCCTCTTACTGGGACGCATGGGACATCGAAAGAGATTATCGTAACACCGCAGAGAGCCTGAAGCCTTGGGTGATTAAGAAAACTGAATTCGGCCCAATAAGAGAGACAATCAGATGCGTCTTTCAGGCGGGGAAGACAAGGATAATCCAAGACATTTCTCTTTACAGAAACTCAAGACGTGTCGAGGTAAAGAACACAGTTGACTGGCATATGAGAAGAACAATGCTCAGAGCCTTGTTCCCCTTGAAAGTCCTCACAAGACAGGCAAGATATGACCTTTCATGCGGGTTCATTACACGACCCACAACAGAAAACGATGTAATAGAACAGGCGGCTTTTGAGGTCCCCGGTCATAGATGGGTAGATCTATCAGAATACGATTACGGTATATCGATATTGAACGACGGGAAGTATGGTTACGGAGTAAGAGGATGCAATGTGTCCCTTAACTTGCTTAGATCTCCAGTATTTCCCGACTTCACAGCAGACGAAGGGCGTCACGAATTCACATACGCTGTTTTTCCTCATGAAAGTTGCGATCTGCTCAAGACAGTTCAAGAGGCAGAATTACTTAATACAAGACTACTTACGAGTAAGGGGTCTTTCAGGGCGAATTCACCGATCTTCGAAGTGAAGGCGTCGACTTTAAGGATTATGGCCTTCAAGATCGCCGAGAATGGGAAGGGTAGAATACTCAGGGTATGTGAGCTGTTAGGATCAAGAGGCACAGCTGTGATAAGGAGCACTCTGGATTTTGAAAGGGCCTATCTCACAAATCTTCTCGAGGAAAGGATAGAAGAGCTGGATGTTTCTCATAGCACCTTCTCTCTGAACTACGAACCTTTCGGGATCTATACGATCCTGCTGGAATAGTGGTTTTCCGTAAATACTAAGAGTTCCCCGCAGTTCTTTTCAGAAGCCAGGCCATATTCTGACCAAGAGTTCTCATAGTTCTTATACCCTCTCTGTCGCCTTGAAAATCTCCCTTCTTCCAGGCAATTGAGAGATTCCAATATGAAGATCCAGGTACTATCATCTGAGAGATAAGGAAGAGGTGATTAATTGAATCGAAAGCATGTACCGAGCCTCCTCTTCGAACGGCTATGACAGCGGCTCCCACTTTCCGCTTAAGCATTGCATCATTAGCAAGAGCAACCATTCCCACTCTGTCGATTAGAGCCTTCACTTCAGGAGACACATCGGCAAAGTAAGTCGGAGAACCTATGATGATACCGTCGGCTTCAAGCATCTTCTCGATGCAACCATTGACGTAATCGCCGCCTATTATGCATCTCCTATCCTTCGTCTTGAAGCAGACATTGCAGGCAGTGCAACCTCTTACGGAATTCCCACCTATCTGAACCGCTTCGGTATCGATTCCTTCTTCGCGCAGTACACCTAGGACTTCTTCAATCATCTTTGACGTATTCCCGTCCCGGCGAGGACTTCCGTTGAAAGCCACAACCTTCATATCAAACCTCCCAAACCCATGAAAAATGGAGGGATTCAACCCTCCACAAATCTAACATCTGAGAGCCCTCTTATTCAACCCTTAATTAGTCTCTTGGCTTCATCAATAGAGGGGATCTTGCCTGACAAAACGATTTTTCCGTCAATTGCTACGGCCGGTGTCGAAACAATTCCCTTCTCCATTATTGCCATCATGTCCGTTACCTTATCAACTTCTGCATCTGAACCTAGCTCTTCGACAGCCTTTTTCATGATCTTCTCAGTTTGCTTGCATCTCGGACAGCCTGAACCAAAGATTTCGATCTTCACTATACGACCTCCTTAATCCTAAAATAGATTTCCATATATGAATCCCCAAAACGTTGAGAAGACAACTACTAATCCAAAGTAAGTGAAAGCTCTCTTCTTTCCAAGAAGGCGGGTGATAACAATCATGCTGGGCAAACTAAGTGAGTTGCCAGCCATGAAAAGCGCCAGTGCAGGACCCTTACCCATTCCTAGAGACATGAGCGACTGGACGATAGGCACTTCAGTCAGAGTCGCAAAATACATGAATGCTCCAAAGACAGATGCGAAGAGAGTTGAGCCGAGTCTGTTACCTCCGAGAAGCGATTCTACGAAGCTTTGCGGAAGCGCACTGGAAATGATTCCTGCCGCAAAAACCCCAAAGAAGAGGTAAGGAAGAATCTTCTTTGCAAAGTCCCATGTTTCACCTATCCACTGATTTCTCAGTTCTCCCTTGAAACGTATAGCCATCACAAAAACTGCAATAGCGGAGATAATCAGTATTGATGCCTTAACAATCGGATTGATAGCCAGACCGCCAACAATTAGGAAAGTCATTTGCAGACCCAGAAAAGCAATCGCTTCGGGCCAGGAAATCTGATCATCCGATTCCTGAGTCGCAAAACCTCCCGATCCCTTCTCTCTGAAGATGCTCTGCATAGTTAATCCAATGACAATCGCTGAAGTCGAGGCCCCAACGATTCTCACAAGTGCTATCTCCCAGCCGATCGCGCTTCCAGTAAGAAAGATCGCAGCAACGTTTATCGCCGGACCGCTGAAGAGAAAGGCAACTGCCGGTCCTAGACCAGCGCCCCGTTTGTAGATACCACCGAAAAGAGGAAGAATCGTACACGAGCAAACTGCCAGAATTCCACCAGAAACGGCGGCGATTGGGTATGAAATGATCTTTCGGGCGTCGGGACCCAGTAGTTTTAATATTGCGTCTTTCCGTATAAATACAGTGATAGTTCCCGCTATGAAAAAGGCAGGTACAAGACAGAGAAGTACGTGTTCTCTTGCATATGAACCAAGCATTGTAAATCCGCTGATTATCGCATCCTGCACATATTGGCTTCCAAAAGGCAGAAAATAGAAAACCAGAAAACCAGTTGCCAGCAATCCGAACTTCGTAACCTCTTTCTTCAAATCTTTCTCCATCTCAAAAATGCCTCCTATTCACTAAGGCCGGTACACTGTGCATATATCGCTTCAATACTTTCCTTTCCGGTTATTATTTCGAGTATTACCGCCATAAGAAGTATTCCCGGAATGTTTATCACCAGTCTGAGCAGAGCGAACCCTGCTCCCATTGATCCCATCTCGAACATAAACATCGGAATCTTAGTTGTTGACCATGCTCCGATGAAGATCAGCACATTCGAAAACTTCACTCCTTTCTTCATGAAGACCGCTGCTATTGGAAAGGCTCCATATAAAGGCCCCGCCGCAGCCGCTCCAAGAAGAAAGGAAAGTACTATTCCCTTAATACCTGATTCTTCTCCCAGATGTCTGATAATCCTTTCTCTCGGAATCCATACATCGAGAAGGCCCAATAGGATAAATATCGGAGGAATAACAGACAACATCTCCAGAAAACTCGATCCAGTAATGCTCAAAGCGCTTCGCCCGAGCTGATTGTCGGCGGCAAATACAACTGAAACGACAGCTGCCATTACTAGTGGAAAGACATACCTTTTCGCCTTCATCCCAAAATCATTCCCATAAGACCTGCCACTATAAACGAGAATCCAAATGCCATCACATTTCTAATAATCGTCAGTCTGCTCCCGAAATACTTCTTCTCCACTGGAAAAGTTGCAACTCCAACCATCATGAGAGTGGAGATGAAAAGAGCTATCTGAGTTATCCCGGCACCGTTATCTACCAAGATGGCCGCCGTAGGAAAAGCGACAAAACCGGGAATCAGCGTGATAGACCCCACTATTGAAGCTATCATCAACCCCCAAACTCCCGAACTTTCTCCCAGCAGCTGCGAGATTGTCTCGGGATTCAAAAGCGCAATGAGTAGCCCAACAAAAAGCATAATTGCTATAAGTTCAGGAAGGATTCGCTCAAATGATATCCAAGCCTTCTTGAGAGCCAACAATGTCTTCTTGCGGCTCTTAATGAGAGAAACCAAAAGAAGCAATCCAGTAACTGCATATATGATAACGCTGTACATGGGTCGCTACTCCGTTTCTTCCGAAGACTCATCAGTAATAGAGTGAGCAAGCTTAATAATCTCCAGGACCCTACTGTCTGCTATGCTGAGCTCCTTTCTCGTACCATTCCTTTTCTCAACAATAAGCTTCGCATCGACTAAGGCCTTGACATGTCTCGAGAGAGTTGTTTTGTCTATGGGGAACAAGTCGTCGAACTCGCAGACGCACAGAGTACCTTCTGAAAGACGCTCCAGTATTTTCAAACGCCACCTGCAACCTAGTGCCTTGAAAAGCATTACTGTCTTCTTGTTCATCGAGATACCTCCTGTCAAGATACACTCATAGAATAACCGATATTGCATTGTTGTGCAACAATGAAACTTAACGTTCCGAAAAAGCTCGGAAAACAATCGGCGAGTATCATATTCATATATTCGAATGTGAGAATATTGGAGGCAGTATATTGGAACAGAAACTTGACCTTTTCACCAAGTACCTTACAGTGTGGGTGGGGTAGCTATGTTTCTAGGGGCCATACTGGGTAACATTCTTCCCGGTCTATCAAATTCCCTTGGGAACTGGCAAACCGCAAATGTGTCAATTCCTGTGGCAGTAGTCCTGCTCTTCATGATTACCCAATAATGCTAAAAATCGAGTTCAAAGAAATAGTCTATGTGCAGAAGAACTCTAAGCCTCTTCTGGTTACATTGATAGTCAACTAGGCGATAAAGATTCTCTTCTCTCCCTTTATTCCTGAAAGACTTGCCAATGAGTATGTTGCAGGGATGGTATTGCTTGACTGGCTCCGTGTACTGCCTATACACACTCTCTTATTCCGTGGCTGCTTCTTCTCTTTATCCCAGTAAGATATTCCCTCATAAACGTAGGTAACCCCTGTATCCTTATTTCTTACATGAATACGATGAGCCATGCATTCTCTCCTCTCAATAGGTATACACTTATACCTAATAAATGCACGAAATGCAAGCCCACAAGATACTGTAACGAAGATGCTCTGTTGCCTTCGAAGAAACCTAGTTACAAAACAAGCGGGATGTCAGGTTGTTATAGGTGCTGTGCTTGTTTCAAGCTTGACGGCGGCTCCCGGTCTGTCTAGATTCCTCCAGAAATACATGGGAAAGTTAGTCGGTCCGATAATGATCATCCTTGGTATGTTTCTTCTTGAACGCTTAGTTTCAGAAACAAGGGGAGAGACCTGGATACAAAATCACAAGAAAAGATCAAGAGCAAAGGCCTGCTCGGTGCCCTGATCCTCGGCTCTCTGTTCGCCCTTACCTTCTGTCCTGTATCGTCTGCATTGTTCTTTGGAAGTGTAATTCCACTGGCCGCCAATGAACAGTCCAGACTACTAATCCCTGCAATCTATGGTATCGGCACAGGCTTACCTGTTGTGGTAGTCGCAGTTGGAATTGCCATAAGCACCAAAATGGTTGCGAAGATGTTCAGCCGAATCACCTGATTCGAGTACTGGGCGCGAACTATTACAGGAGAAGTTTTCACAGTCCTGGGAATCTACCTGAGCAATACAAAGATTTTCTTGTGAAACGCTTCACAAACAGTGGTCGAAAAATTCGTTCAAGTCAAAACTGCTATAATCTCACTCCAAACCTTGAAAGGATAAGCAAAAAGAAGGCATAGCCCGCCATCATGATTCCACTGGATAAAGCAAGCGCTACGTAGAAATTGATGCCTCTTCTAAGAAACAACGGCATAGCAACAAAGAAAATCAGAGAAGGAAGAACAAATAAGAGAATACCGGTGGAAAGTTCTGCAACTTTACTTGGATTTTTTGTATCGTTGTAGAGCCAGAATAGCGCCAGCATTGAAGTAAGGGGTAAAGAAGCTATAAGTCCTCCAATGTATCCGGACTTCTTGCTAACTTCAGAAACAAGAGCGATTATTATCGATGACACAAGGATTTTGACGATGTATCTCAACAAACTTGTTCACCTCCGCTTCGATCATTCTTCTTGCCCACGTTGCCAATTGTTTTGAATAATCTCCTATTACTTTGCTCCTGAGATTCTACTGCACTATCATACGCCGGTTTGACTCAGCTCGTTATCAATCGATCCTTCGTAAAAACAATCACGATTAGTCCTCCAGCTGCAATGAGTGAAGCCATCATGATGAACATGACGAAATAAGAGTATTCTGCAACCGTTCCGGCCAGTAAAGGCCCCACCATGAAACCAATCGCTCTCGCTGACCTAAGCAGTCCAAGAAACTCGGCCCTTCGCTCGGGTGGTGAGCTCAAAGATATCATAGTACCAGCACCGTTAATGAAAGCACCAAAGGCAATTCCAAGCGAAAAGTAACCGAGTGCTATCAAGACCCAGCTCTGCGCCATCGCAAAGAAAAGCATCGTGAATATTGTAAGGCCGATACCGATCAATGTGCTTTTCCTGGGTCCTATTCTGTACATTACTCTACCGAAGAAGATATGGGAGAATATTTGCATGAAAGGATTTACCGATGTGATTATCGCCGTTGCCGAAGCCGACAGACCTATCCTTTCCGTCATGAATATCGCAATGATAGAAGTCGCTCCTGCAGTACCTAACTGCCTTAAGAATGTTCCGACATAGACCGCCCACAATCCATTCTCCCAGAGCGGCGAAGAATCCTGCTTAAGAGGGAACAGTCTGTTCAGAAAACCCTTTCTGCGGGCCACGGTGTGTTCTTGATCCCTCAAGAAAAGAGCCGGAATCACTGCTAAAAAAGCTATTGTCGCGTACCAGTTGATCGTCTGGGTTACAGTAAGAAATACTAGAAGCATAGAAAGCAGTAGCCTGCCTGATAACATCCCCATTGAATTGGCGGTGTTCAGTATCGATAGCTCCCTTGAAGTATTTCTGACAGAGTCTCTGGAATGCTCAGTGCTGAGCGCCATTGCTATGGGCTCAAATCCAGCTGTGAAGAATGCTATCAAAGCAGAGAACAATATGAAAACTAACGGTATCTCGATAACGGAATAGGCAAAGTAGAGAAGAGCAGAAGTCAGAACAAGCACTATCATTAACGGTTTTCGCCTCTTCAGGCTGTCCGATATTGCTCCCCATGCGGGCGAGCCAAGAGTCTCAACCGCTCCCCTAACTGTTGTTAGAAGTCCGACCATAAGAAGAGACGCTCCCAGCTCCCTCAACTTCAACTGAAGTAGTAAGCCGAAGCCGAACATCACGAAGAACACAATGAGGGATGTTAGCAAAAGTGGAAGACGTTTGTTGAACAACGGAAACTCTCCTTTAGTTTGATTTGCTTACCAATTATAGCTCTTCAATGACTACTCAAATCCAGTCTTATGGTTCAGAGAGCTTATTACGGTTGATCTTGGAAATCTTCTCTCGAAACGATCAAAGTTCGGGATCTCTTCTCATTGCTGTAGACTCTTCTCCAGAAGAATTGAGAATTCACTCATCCCGACAGCCTTAGACCAATTGTGATAATCGCTGTCAAAGACACATTCAAAAAACGTTTCATCAACACCTTCTCCCGACAGATCATTCGTGGCAAATGAAAGCAGTTTCTTCGCAACACCCTTTCCTCGAAAATGTGGCATGACAAATACGAGTTCTATATATCCAAGTAGATTATATGTCATCAAATCCTCGAAGACAGAGTAGATAAGTATCCCGACAGCTTTCTCATCTCGCCTGCAGATGAGAATTCTGCCCCCTGAATCCAGAGTCTCATTCAACGTGAAGAACAGCTCGCTTGGAGTCATGGACATCTGGCTTCTCAACACTTCAGGAGAAGAAGAAATCTCGAAAAAAACACTTCTCAAATCTTCACGTATACCGCGCATTACCTCTAGCCTTCTATCGGCAACATGGTGTGTTCTGCCGACACTAAAGCAAATCTTCTTCTCTTCAAACGCCAGAGCACTGCTTAGAGGCAAGTCTTTTGATTCGGCACTAAAGCAAATCTGCTTCTCTTTAAACGAGGCAAATACTATTCCACCGACAAGAAAATCATCCCACACTAAAGCAAATCTGCTTCTCTTCAAACCCGTCGCTCTTGAGAAGGCGCCATCCTGCTCCAAGCCTGTATGTATTTGCTGTGACCGTCAAGTAAGAGGATCTCTTGAGTTCTTCTAAAGAAGCACTAAGCAGAAGCTTCCCTGCTCCTCTTCTCCTATATATGTCGCTCACAAACAGGTCATAGATGTGACCGGATCTTCCGAACGCGAGTCTTTCATCGATCTGGGGACCAGAATGTACATGTCCTCGATTTCTTCGCCGCTCCTGAGAACTATCAAAGAGTCTCCTCTCTTGAGAAAGTCGGAGTATACTTCATCCATCGGTCTTAGATCCGGAAGTGAATGCCTCCCGCTACTAGACTCGGCAATTGAGTAATACATTTCCTTCATGATCTCGAATTTCTCTTCTTCAGATGGTCTATCGATTAGCAGATTCTGCATTTTCGCCCGCCTTTAGATAAGATAGATGCTCCTTTTTCTTACTCTCTCCTGTATGATTATAGTAACTTAGCAAATGGAGGTGTAGTAATGAAAAAAGTGTTATTGATTTCTTTGCTCGTCGCATTCGCTCTAGTTGCCTTTGCACAATCGGAATTCATGATCCCAATGAGTGCGAGCGACTTCAATCTGCGAGGACCGGTCAAGACAGTTAAGATAGTTTATCCAGAAGACGAGTTCTACATGGAAGAGGATTTTGCGTTTCCGTCTTACGAGATGCTCACTTTCGATAGATCGGGTAGACTTCTATCACAGATTTCTTCTGACAAAGAAGGGAACGAAATCAGTGCGATTCTGTTCAACTATGACGCAAGCGGAATGCTAGCTTCTATTACCGGAAGAGAAAATGGAGTTGAAGAATCAGTTGAGCAAATAACCATCGAGAATGGGAGGATAGTGTCAATCATTGTAGAAGATGGAGAGGGAGAATCCACCATCATAATGGAATACGACGAGTTTGGCAGGTTAGTCGCTCAGAAGATGTCTGGAATCAGCGAGGGCGAGGAAATCGAAATGACGATATCGATGGCTTACGATGAGAGAGGCAATCTTGTCGAAGAGGGATTTGGCATGATGGGAATGGATCTAACCAGAACCTTCTACGAATACAATGAGAAGAATCAGAGGATAAGAGAATCGGAGTTCATGTACATGTTTGCGATGCCCGGAGAAGACGTAGAACCAATCGTGTCTACTCTTGAATACAACGAAATGGGCGACGTATCGATTAAGATCTCCGATAGCTACTGGGGAGATGAGAAGGAAGCGGTCGTGTACGAGTATGAATATGACTCAATGGGCAACTACATCTCTATGGTAGCCTACTATGTCATGAACATTGCCGACCTTGAGACAGATGGTTGGAAAGAGATGGCGATGATAGAGCAGGAAGAGACAAGGGAGATTGAGTATTACTGATTAAAATGACAAATCGCAAGAGGGTGGAAACACCCTCTTTTTATTTCGAAGCAACCAATTTCATTTTCCTCGTGTTTGCTGCGACTTATTATACCCACTTTTGTTTTTAACTCGCGACGATACTCACATTCAACACAGAATTTTCCCCGAAACATTCGAACAATCGAATTTGTAACGTAATCGACCGTTGAGCGAATCTATATATAGATATCGTTCTTTCGATACTATAATCTCCGTGCACAATGATTTATTGACATATAGCGCATATAAGATGGCGGAACTTCCGCATGAGGGGAAGGTGATGCTATGCGGCTGAAAAGAATAATGTTAATAATGGTTGCTGCTCTTATTGCAATGCTTCTTATATCTTCCTGTATTCCCAAAGACCCTGTCGCCGCCGCCACGAAGAAGTTTATCCAGTTCATACAGGGAGAAGGAGAACCGGAAGACCCGTTTACGGGTGTGTATTTAGGAGAAGTCGAACAGGGTGATGTTATCGGTTCCGAGTCAGTTGGAGGCCAGCAGCTCCAGTTCCAGCTGCAAGGGATAAACGAAGCCGGTTACTTCTTCTATCTGGACAAAGCACCTGGCGCATTCTATGATCATCTAGGTAAACTCGTGGTTGTCTCCAAGAAGGGCAAGATTATCTTCGAAGAAGATACTGAGGGTTGGCCAACACTGAACGGAAACATAGTGGCAGCAATGACCAGCAGAGAAGTCTATGCTAATGCCGTTATTTGGGATAACTGGCAAATGATCAAGCCGATAATAAAAGTGATCGATATTGATTGGTTAGTGAGGTTTCTCAGAGTAAAAGGCGCTGTAATTACCAGTGGGATTACACCATCACAGAATCTTTATGCAGAGGCTCGTGACGTTAGAAACCTTATGTCTGACGCATTCAAGGCCATTATGGGTTCTGACAGAGTACGTGACGTGAAATATGTCGCGGGAGCGGCCGCTCCAAACTGGACTGCCGTTCAAGCTGCAATGAACGATCTCTTGACTACTGAAAAAGTGGATTACATTACCCTCTACTTCATTGCACATGGAAACACTAATCTGATGAACCTCGGAGGAACAACTTTCTACGC
The DNA here is from genome assembly GCF_003351125.1 of Mesotoga sp. Brook.08.YT.4.2.5.2. Taxonomy (NCBI): domain Bacteria; kingdom Thermotogati; phylum Thermotogota; class Thermotogae; order Kosmotogales; family Kosmotogaceae; genus Mesotoga; species Mesotoga sp. Brook.08.YT.4.2.5.2. Next base: position 2 of record NZ_JPGZ01000036.1, on the reverse strand, counting down.
GA